>CAYLXY010000019.1:0-13371 GCA_964387405.1 uncultured Clostridiaceae bacterium | reverse complement strand
ACTACATATTCGGGAATTATTTAGCTCGAAATATATTTACTCGTTAAGGCTGTGTATTAAAAAATTGATTCCAAACAATTATTTTTACATGTATTGCTCTTCTCTAGTTTCTAAATACTTTTCTAACTTTCTTTTTACTCTTTGCAATGCATTATCTATAGATTTTATATGCCTGTCCAAATCACAAGCAATTTCCTGATAAGATTTTCCTTGTAAATACAGTGTCAATACATTCCATTCCAAATCACTTAAAATTTCCCCTATTTTACCTTCTATATGTCCCAGTTCTTCCCTTGAAATTATTAAATCTTCAGGGTCTGTAATTTTGTGTCCAGAAATCACATCTAATAATGTTCTATCAGAATCTTCGTCGTAAATCGGCTTATTTAATGATATGTAGGAATTTAAAGGGATATGTTTTTGCCTAGTTGCAGTTTTTATAGCTGTTATTATTTGACGTGTAATGCAAAGTTCAGCAAAAGCTCTAAAAGATGCTAACCTATCCGATCTATAGTCACGAATCGCTTTATATAGCCCTATCATACCTTCTTGTATAATATCTTCTCTATCAGCACCAATTAAAAAATATGATCTAGCTTTAGCACGAACAAAATTTTTATATTTTCTAATTAAATATTCTAAAGCTTCTACATCACCAGTTTTCGCTATTTCAACTATCGCTTCATCTGTTAATTTATAACCTTCTATAGCTTTTTTTGCTATACCAGCACCCAAGCTTACCGCCTCCAATACTTTAGTAAAAGCTCCTATTTTCATGCTTTAATTATAGCTTAACAGATTATGTAAAGTCAAGGAGTTTCATTGTCCTCTTCTGAATTTTTCAAGCTTTTCTAAAATTGAATTATCTATTATATCGCTTAAGGTGTTTTTTTGTATTTTTTCGACTTTGATTTTATTGTTTATTTTACTTTTAATAATGTCAAATTCCAAAATCATTTCCCTAACAGAAATTCTAGTGGCTCCACTTCCTAAAATTATTTGTTGTTCTGCCCTATCGTTAGTTACAACAGCAACTCTATTTTTTTTCGATAATTCGACTATAAGTTTTTCTATATAGGTATCTGCGGTTTCCTTTTCTTTAGTAAAGACCATTTCTACTCCTTTTAGCTTTTCGCTTTTTTCTATACTTCCCTTTACTAAGTATGCATCAAACACTACTATGACATTTATACCTTTAAAAGCTTTATATTCAGCCATTTTATTTATAAGTCCATTTCTTGCTACTTCTAAACTTTCATCCATTAAAAATTTCAATTTGGGCCAAGAATTAATAACATTGTAGCCATCTAAGATTAAATATTCTTCCACAATATTAACCTCATCTAATTACTTCCTATAGATCTTTGTCTAAACACTTCATACATCAATACTGCCGCTGCTACAGAAGCATTTAAAGATGATACTTTTCCCACCATAGGGAGTTTAACTAAAAAATCACACTTTTCTTTTATTAACCTTGAAATTCCCTTACCTTCGTTGCCTATAACTAGGGCAAGGGGCCCTTTTAAATCAGTATTATAATGTTCTTTTTCTCCATCCATATCTGCTCCAGCGATCCATATGTTTTCCTTTTTTATTTTATCTATGGTTTGAGCAATATTAGAAACTTTTACAACTGGAACATATTCAATGGCACCAGCTGAGCTCTTGGCAACAACTGCTGTTAGGCCTACAGATCGCCTTTTAGGAATAATAATACCGTCTACTCCTACAGCATCAGCGGTTCTCATGATGGATCCTAAATTATGGGGATCCATTATTTCATCTAAAATTAAAATAAATGGATCTTTATCCTTATTTCTTGCATTTTCAATAACATCCTCAAGATTTACATATTCATAGGCTGCCACAAGGGCAATAATACCTTGATGGGCTTTAGATTTAGACATTTCATTTATCTTTTGTCTTTCTACATATTGAATAGTAATACCCTTATCTTTAGCTTTTCCTATTATTTTTATTAGAGAACCACCCTCGGTTCCTTTAGCAATTAAAATTTTATCTATTTCACGACCTGATTTTAAGGCTTCCATAACTGGATTACGGCCTTCTATTCTATCTGTTGACATCTTACTCCTTCCTTCCTCTGTAATAGCCTATACTCCTATCTCACCTAGAGCTCTAAAGCTCTCTCTAACAGTTTTCATTTCTCCACAACTCATACTTCCTTCTTTGCATTCTCCTGTTATACAACTGGGTCCTGCAGCTTTAAAAACATTAGGAGCTACATTTATTACAAGTTTCAGCATCTCCATAGCCAGTTCTCTTATTTCCCATTGAGCTCGATTACAACATCTTTTGTTAAAGAAATTGAATAAAGCTCTTGCATTCATAGTTACAATAATTTTAGTCTCGCAACTATTAGGTAGTACATATCTAGCATCTTCAATAGATTGTTTTTCTGCAGCATTTTTCGCAGCGTTTTCAGTTTTACCTTGGCTTAAATAATGTTTATAATGTTTTTTAAATAATTTATTTGCTAATTCATCATAAGTCCTCTGTGCATCTTCCATAGCTTTTAGATATATGTTTCTTGCTTGTGGAATACTGTCAATATGAGGTGGGATAATATAATCAAAACTTCCCTCTCTAACATATCTTTGACTTTTTTGTGAATAACTAGAGCCTATACGATGTCTAACTAATTGATGAGTCAAACTTCTAGAAACACCCTCTATAGCAAATGTAAAACTAATATGTTCAAAGGGAGATTCATGTCCTATACTAGCAATCATAGAAATAAATCTTTCGATTTCATTCCTATTCAAATTACTCATTAACTCTTCTATATTACTTGTAGAATAGCAAAGTTTAGCAGATCCAGCGATAACCTTTTCTGGATCTGGTGTATATGTAATTAAATCAACTTTCATTTTAGTCTGCATCCTTAACAACACCACCCCTAAAATAAATATCTTTTACTGGCATAAATTTCAACAAATATGCTCTTACTTTTCCACTATACTGCCCTTGTAAAATATGGTCAATCCATTTATCACTATTTTCATCTTTAATTATTATTTCTGTAGTGCCCTCCATACTATCTTGTTTAACTTTAACAACCCTATAAGTAAGTAATCCTGTGTTTTTAAAAATTCCTCCACTTAAAGGGGCTGTTTGTAGGGAATATAATCTATATTTCTCCATATCTCCATCTAGCTTGTCTATAGGATCTATTGCAACAGATTTAATTATAAGAAAAAACAGAAATATAACTGTAATTACAAGCATAATTTTGCTACCCTTATCCATATTCACTTCCCCTAACCCTCCTGAATTATTTCTATAGATCTATCCATCACTAGCATTAGTTTCTTATAATCTCCTATATAAAATAAATATCCTAATAAAGCTTCAAAGCCTGTTGCATATCTATAGTCAGTTGAATTTGCATTTTTAGGTACAGATACAGATTTTTGATTCCTTCCTCTTTTTACAATTGTCCACTCTTCTTCTGTTAGTTCAGCTTCTAGAGCATGTACTATTTCAGATTGCGCTTTAGCACGTACATAATTGGTACTTTCTTTATGATATACATTTACAGAAGCCTTTTTTGTATTGACTAAATAATTGCGAATAAAAAGCTCAAATACTGCGTCTCCAACATACGCTAATACTAATGGGGACATCATTCTAGCTTCTACTTTAGTTTTTACCTGATTTCCTTGCTTTATATTACCTATAAATTCATCCAATATATTCTCTCCTATATCCTTCTCCATTTAACACCTTGTGGAGTGTCTTCTAATACAATTCCTTTTTCTTTTAAATCATCTCTAATTTTATCAGAAAGTTCAAAATCTTTCTCTTCCCTAGCTTTTTGCCTCTCTTCAATAAGTTTTTCAATCTCTTCTTCTAAAACTTCCTCTTCTTTATTTAGTAGACCTAATACTGATGTTAATTCCATAAGAAGATCGTAAGCTTCCTGCAATATCTTTTTACTAGTTTGGTCACTTACACTTGTATTTATCTCCCTTACTAAATCAAATATAACAGCAATACCATCAGCAGTATTAAAATCATCATCCATTACTTTAATAAAGTTTTCTTTATAGGTTTTCAAACTATTTACCCACTGTATTTCTTCTTCACTAGCGAGCCTATTCTGAGAGTTTTCTATTAAATATTCTAGATTGTTTTTACCGACATATAGCCTATCTAAACCATTTTTAGCAGATTCTAATAATTCCTTACTAAAATTAATAGGACTTCTATAATGGGCTGATAATATAAAAAACCTAAGATTTTCTAAGTCAAATTCCTCTGCAATTTCCCTTGGAGTAAAAAAATTATCTAAGGACTTAGACATCTTTTTATTGTCAACATTTAAATAGCCTACATGTAACCAATAGTTTGCAAAAGTTTTACCAGAGCAAGCTTCACTCTGTGCAATTTCATTTTCATGGTGTGGAAATATTAAATCCCCTCCACCTCCATGTATGTCTATAGTTTCTCCTAAGTATTTTTTAGACATTGCAGAACATTCTATATGCCATCCAGGTCTACCCATCCCCCAAGGGCTTTTCCAGCTAATTTCATCTGATTTAGCTGCTTTCCAAAGTACAAAATCTAAGGCATTTCTTTTCTCTTCATTTACTTGGACCCTTGAGCCAGACTGCAATTCTTCTAAGTCTTGCTTTGAAAGCTTACCATAATCCTTATATTTGGATACATCAAAATATACATCCCCATTAGATTGGTATGCATATCCTTTATTGATTAATTCTTCAACAAATTCTATTATTTCATCTATGTTCTCTGTTACTCTAGGATATACATCTGCTTTTTCAATACCTAAAGTTTTAGCATCATCAAAATAAGCCTCTATATATTTTTCACTTATTTCTTTTGGCGAAACATTTTCCTCTTTTGATTTATTTATTATTTTATCGTCTATGTCTGTAAAATTTTGTACAAATGTCACATCATATCCTCTATATTTAAAATATCTTCTTAATGCATCAAATACTATAAATGTTCGTCCATTACCTATATGAAAATAATCATAAACTGTAGGGCCACATGCATACATTTTTACCTTTCCTTCTACTAATGGTATAAACTTTTCTTTTTTTCTTGTTAATGTATTATAAAGTTTCATTATCTTTTCCCTCCAATTTTACAATTTCGCCTTTAAGTTTTGAAATTTTCTCTCTTAAGCAAACCAATTCTTCCATTATAGGATCCGGTAGTCTTATTTGATCTAAGTCTACACCTTTTTCTATTCTCTTATTATCTTTAACAACTATTCTTCCTGGTACACCTACTACCGTACAATTTGGTGGGACTTCTTTTAAAACCACAGAGCCAGCACCAATTTTCGAATTATCTCCAACAGTAAATGGTCCAAGTATTTTTGCCCCGGAGGATATAACAACATTATTACCTATGGTAGGATGTCTTTTTCCTTTTTCTTTTCCTGTTCCACCTAATGTAGCACCTTGATATATAGTTACATCATCCCCTATTTCTGATGTTTCTCCTATTACAACACCTGTACCATGGTCTATAAATAGTCTTCTACCAATTTTAGCACCCGGATGTATTTCAATTCCAGTAAAAAATCTTGATGTGTTAGAAATGCATCTTGGAATTAATATCAATCCTCTTTTGTATAAACTATGGGATATACGATGGGTAATAACAGCATGAAGACCTGGATAACATAACAATACTTCCAAAAAACTTCTAGCTGCTGGGTCTCTTTCAAATATTGCAGTCATATCCTCTTTTATAGTTCTAAAAAATTTAAACATCCATCCTCTCTCCCTTACAATATATATTTATTATTTGAGACAACAAAACCACCCCTTAAAATTTCAGAGGTGGTTTTTATACCACGGTTCCACTCTGTTTGAGTATTAAATAAACTCTACTCTAAGTTTGTAACGAAACTACCCGATCAGCTCTACTAAAAATTTCAAGCTATGGCTCCCAGATGCATTTCAGTCTACCTTTTCTTGAAAGCTGTTTTCAGCCTATGACAGCTCATCTCTTGCAAGTAGTATAAACTTACTTCTTCTGCTCTTTGCCTTTATATATTAGATTAAATGATCCTTTACATATTCTATGCGTTTAAGTATATTCTCGCTACCTAAAACTTTCATAACCAAAGGTAAATCTGGACCCTGAACTTCTCCAGTTAAAACTACCCTAATTGGCTTAAATAAGTTTGGACCCTTAATTCCAGTTTCTTTTTGAATTTCCTTAAATACTTTTTTTCCAAAGTCTTCATCTATAACTTCTGCCTCTTCTACTTTAGCTTGAAAAACGTCTAATAGTTGTGGTAGATGTTCTCCCTTAATAATTTCCTTAGATTCATCATCTTTTAACTCGATTTCTGTTTTAAAGAAAATAACTGCTTTTTCTTTGATTTCTGCAAGATAGGATATTCTATCTTGTAGTACACTTACTAAATCCTTTAACCAGTCATGTTTTTCTTTAGCATCTGCCTCTGTTATATATCCTGCTTCTATTAAATATGGAATAGCCAAGCCTGTAATTCTCTCCACAGTGCTTTCTCTTATATAGTGTCCATTTACCCAGTTTAGTTTATTAACATCAAATACTCCACCACTTTTAGAAATTCTATCTAATGAAAACTTCTCTTCAAGTTCTTCCATAGAAAAAATTTCCTCGTTACCTTCAGGACTCCAACCTACTAAAGCAATATAATTTACTAAACCTTCTGGTAAATAACCTTTCTTTAAAAAGTCTTCTACAGCTACATCACCTTGACGTTTACTTAGTTTTTTACGATCATGATTTAAAATATTAGGCAGATGTACATATTCAGGTAAATCCCATCCAAATACTTCATATAAATAAACATGTTTAGGTGTAGATGAAAGCCACTCTTCTCCACGGATTATATGAGTAATTTTCATTAAATAATCATCCACTACTACAGCAAAATGATATGTTGGAAAACCATCAGATTTAATTAAAACTTGATCGTCTAAATCATCTGTATTCATAACTACTTGACCACGGACTATATCATCAAATTTAATGTTTGTGCTTTTAGGGAACTTTAATCTTATAACATGTGGCTCTCCAGCTTCTAGTCTTCTTTCTACCTCTTCTTTAGAAAGATCTCTACAGTGACCATCATAACCTGCAGTAAGGCCTTGAGATTTTTGTTCTTCCCTTATTTCGTCTAATCTTTCTTTAGAGCAAAAACAATAGTATGCATCTCCACTTTCTAATAAAGTTTTAATATGTTTTTGGTATATTTCTAAACGTTGGGATTGTATATAAGGTCCAAAATCACCTCTTTGACCTAGGTGTTGACCATTTAAAATAACACCCTCGTCATGATCAATACCAGCCCAAACCATTGAGTCTAGCATACCTTCTATGGCTCCCTCAACATAACGACTTCTATCTGTATCTTCTACCCTTAAAATGTATTTACCATTATTTTTCTTAGCAAATAAATAATTATATAATGCTGTTCTTAAACTTCCTATATGTACAAATCCCGTAGGACTTGGTGCAAATCTTACTCTTACTGACATTATTCACCCTCCAGTTTACCCTTTAATTTCATATTATTATAACCTATTCCATTATTAGACGCAAGAAAAGGTTTTTTTATTTTAACTTACCAAATATGGAATTAAAGAAGTTTTTAAGCATTTCTATAATTTTTTGTAATAAAGACTTTACTTGCTCGTTATCCTTTAAAGTTTGGTCTAGTTTTTGGCCAATTCCTTTTAATTGGTTTCTTATTTCTTCTGTATTTAAATTTAATTTATTTATTTTTTCCATTAGCTTAGAAACATCATCAATTTGTTGTGCATTTAAATTAATATCCAAGCGTGCTGCTATATCTACCACTATTCTCTTTATTTCCTCTGGGTTTTTTATCTTTTTTTCAATAACTTCTTCTTTTACTACTCTTATTAATTCAGTAGCTTTTTCTTTGCCTATTGACTCTCCAAGTTCTCCTGTTTTTACAACTTCTTCATTTGCTACCTTCTTCTGTTCTTCACTGATTTTTTTACCTGTAGCTTGTTCAAAGGCTTTTAATATTCCCGTAAGTGCTCCTGTACCTGAAACTGGAAATGGAGCAGCTGCAATTACTTTGGCATCTTTTACTCCAGCTGTAACCAAAGCACTTTGATACATTTCTTTAGTTACCCAAGATATGTTATAAGTATCTACTTCAATTCCAGAACCCTCTTCCAAGACTTCAACATATGCAGATGACATAGTTATTTTACCTATCTGTTCCTCTGGAGCAACTCCTTCTAAATATGCTCTTTCTTCTTCATTAGTTACCTCTATTATTTCTACTGTTCCCTCAGATACATTAAAAATATCTAAAATCTGTTTCCTTTGAGATTCATTTAAATTTTTACCTAAAGTTACAACTTTAGTATTGTCTGCATATGCAAAGATATTAAATATAGAGATAAAAACTAAGATTGTAATTATATACTTCATTAATCTGTTTTTTATCATTCCTACACCCCACTTTGTTTTATTCTTTATTTTACCACAAAAACTATACTTTATACTACAAAAGCCTTTGGATACACCAAAGGCTTTTGTAGTATATATTAATATGCTTTAGCTAAGTATACCATATGTTTTGCTTCTTTATTACAAAAAGCACAATTATCTCCTAAATCCTCTTGTTCGAATGGAATACATCTTATAGTAACACCTGTCTCATCTTTAATATGTTCTTCACACTCTGATTTTCCACACCACATAGCTTTAACAAAACCAGGCTGTATATCCATAACTTCTTTCATTTCGTCAAAAGTCTTAACTATATAAGTTTTTTCATCCCTCATAGTTTTAGCCTTATATAGTAAATTATTATTTACATCTTCTAATAACTTCTCAACTGCTTCTCCTAATTCATCTAAAGAAATAGCTTCCTTTTCCAGTTCATCTCTTCTGAAGAGTATTGCCTGATTTTTTTCAATATCTCTAGGGCCTATTTCTATTCTTACTGGAACACCTTTCATTTCCCACTCATTAAACTTCCAACCCGGGGAATAATTTTCCCGATCATCTAACTCTACTCTAAACTTATCTTTTAATTGCTTAAATAACTCTTCAGCTTTATCTAAAACTCCTTCTTTATGAGATGCTATTGGTACTATAACTACTTGTATAGGCGCTACTCCTGGAGGTAATACAAGCCCTCTGTTATCTCCATGAACCATTATAATTCCACCAATTAATCTGGTAGAAACTCCCCAAGATGTGTAATAGGGATGCTTAAGCTCTCCATTTCTATCTGAGTAAGTTATATCAAATGCTTTTGTAAAATGTTGTCCTAAATTATGAGAAGTTCCTGCTTGTAAAGCTTTTCCATCATGCATTAAAGCTTCCATAGTATAAGTAGCATAGGCTCCAGCAAATTTTTCATTTTCGCTTTTCTTACCAACTACAACAGGCATTGCTAGCAGTTCTTCTGCTGTCTCCCTATATATCTCTAACATTTGTAAGGTTTCCTCTTGAGCTTCATCATATGTTTCGTGTAAGGTGTGACCCTCTTGCCATAAAAATTCGGAAGTCCTCAAAAATGGTCTTGTACTTTTTTCCCAACGTACAACGCTACACCATTGGTTATATAAAAATGGTAGGTCTCTATAGGAATTTAACCATTTAGAATACATGGAACAAACTATAGCTTCAGATGTAGGTCTAATACAAAGTCTTTCTGCTAATTTTTCATCTCCACCATGGGTAACCCAAGCCACTTCTGGAGCAAATCCTTTTACATGCTCCGCTTCTTTTGTAAGCAAGCTTTCCGGAATAAGTAATGGGAAATAACAGTTTTTATGGCCAGTATCCTTAAATCTTTTATCCATATAATTTTGTATGTTTTCCCAAATAGCATATCCATAGTGTTTAATAACCATAAATCCTCTAACTGGTGAATAATCGACTAAATCCGTCTTTTTTATAACATCTGTATACCACTGCCCAAAATCCACCTCCATTGGAGTAATTTCTTCTACAAATTGTTTATTCTTTTTCGACATCTTTCTGTCTCCTTCCTAATTAATTCACTTAATTTCCATAGAATATATAGATAGCAATTTTAATCCCATATAATTTGATTCTAAATAACCAAAAAATCTCCCATCTCTGCATAACAATAGAGACGAGAGATTGTATTCTTCTTATTAGAATAGCTAATTATACTGCTTATGTCAATGTTTTTTATTGTAACAAAATTATTTGTGTTTTTCTAAGATCTGAAAATAACAGATTCTTTATTAAACATATACCTTGTAAATAAGAGAGAAACTACTACTAATGCTATAGAAACACCAAATGTCATTATAATATGAAGTGGATTAATAATATCCACTAGCACTTCTTTCATTAACAGAACAGAATTTAATAGTGGTATAAAAAACATATTATCTGATAAAGTACGAATATCCATAAATATAGTCAAATATGCGGGAACCATCAAGATAATTGTTAGCGGACTTAAATAAGTACCTGCTTCTTTATAAGATTTAGCAAACACACTTATAGATAGCATTAAACCACTTAGGATCATAGCTATAAATAAAGATGTAACTACTAAAATCAGCATAGACAAAGGAGAAATTCTAACTCCCAGAGGCATAATTTCCGGTGCTATTTTATAAGATACAAAAACACCTATTAAAGAAGTTATAGTCCCTAATATAGAGGCAAATAGTATAGTTAAATACTTTCCTGTTAGTATAGATAGTCTTCCTGCCCCAGTTGCTAACAGAGGTTCTAGAGACATTCTTTCCTTTTCCCCTGCTCCTAAATCTATGGCCGCTGGCATACCACCTACTACAGGGTATATCATCAAGAAAAAAGGTAAAATAAAGGTAAGCATCATTAGAACCATAGAGTCCCCTTTAGATTCCTGTCCTTCAGGTATATAAGCTTTCCTTTCTATGCTTATAGGTTGAAGAATTGCAGGGTCTATACCAATATGCTCCAATCTCTCCAGTCTTACCTCCTCGCTATATCCATTAATAATTTCTTCTACAATAGAGGCAGTCATACTAGATTCATTGCTAATTTCATCAAATATTATTTCAATTTTTCCTAAAGTTTTTTCATCTATTTTATTTTGAAAATCTTCTTCTATTTTAATTATGGCCTTAATATCCCCTTTTTCTAAAGCAATATAGGGATCATCAATATTAATAATTTCAAGCCCTTCCTCACCTTCTAAATATTTAATTATATCTGCTTCTTGTTGATTTGTTTCAATAAAAATAGGAATATCATTTTGTAGGTTTTTATCCATTTTACTTATACCTATATTCATAAAGAAAAATATTAAAGGAAAAACTAACATTGGTATTAATACACTTGCAATCCATGTTCTTTTATCCCTGAAAATATCTTTTACTTCTTTTTTGAAAACAATCCATACATGTTTACTGTTCATTTGTTCCACCTACCAATTCTACAAACAAATCCTCTAAATTTTTATTATACTTTGTTTTAAGGTCATCAATTAATCCTTCTTCTACTATAATTCCCTTATGTATGATTGCTATATGTTCACATATTTTTTCAACTTCAGCCATAGAATGAGATGAAAATACTACTGTTTTATCTTCTCTTCGACATTCTCCTATGAAATTATGTATAGTTCTAGCCGCAGTAACGTCTAATCCTGATGTGGGCTCGTCGAATAACATAATCGGTGGATTGTGTACAATTGACCGAGCTATAGCTACTTTCTGCTTCATTCCCTTAGAAAATTTGCCTACTCTCCTGTCTATATATTCTTTCATGTCTAATATACTTACTAAATAGTCTATTCTTTGGTCAATTTTCTTTTCATCCATATCATTTAATCTAGCATAATAGGTAATATTTTCCCTAGCACTAAGCCTGTCATACAAACCCATTTCGCCACCAAACAAAATTCCAATTTCCTTCCTTACAGCCTGTTGATTTTTTAGAATGTCATTACCCTTTAAAATGGCAGTCCCCTCAGTAGGCTTTAACATAGTTGCTAAAATACGTAATGTAGTTGTTTTTCCTGCACCATTTTCGCCAAGTAGACCCAATACCTGACCCCTTGGAACATTAAAACTCACATCTTTAATTGCTTTTATATCTTTAAAGTATTTCGTAAGACCTTTAACTTGAATCATTTAATCACCTAACCTTATTTTTCACTTATACTAGCTATAGATTTAGCAGCTATACCTTTTCCTAGACCCACAAAACCTAATCCTTCAGTAGTTGTAGCTTTAATATTTATTCTATCAACTTCAATCTTCAAAGCAAATCCAATATTTCTTCTCATATCTTCAATATAAGCTGCCATTTTAGGTTTCTCAGCAATAATTACAGCATCTAAATTGTTAATAACATATCCTTTTAAATCTATTAATATACTAACCTCTTTTAAAAGCTCTAAACTATCCGCTCCTTTATATTTTTGGTCTGTATCTGGAAAATGCTTTCCAATATCCCCCAAAGCTGCTGCTCCTAATATAGAATCTTTTATAGCATGCAACAAGACGTCTCCATCAGAGTGACCTAATAATCCTTTTTCATAGGGTATATCCACACCCCCAATTATTAGCTTTCTATTCCTTACTAATTTATGTACATCATATCCAATTCCTATTCTCATTTTAAAGATTCTCCCTTTTTTCCAAAATTCCTTGGCCTAATATTAAATCTTCTGGTGTTGTAATTTTTATATTTTCATAACTTCCTTGTATAATCTTTACTCTATGACCTAGTTTTTCAATAAGCATAGCATCATCAGTAACTTGTATATTATTATTCTGTAGATTTTCATAAGCCTTCACAAGAAGTTCATACTTAAAAGTTTGAGGTGTCTGAACTGCCCACAATGTATCTCTGTTTGGAGTATTATCTACTTCCATGTTTTTATCAACCACTTTAATTGTATCTTTCACTTTAACAGCAACAATAGATGCACCAAAATCCTTTGCTACACTTATACTCTCTTCTATTATATTTCTACTTACAAAGGGTCTAGCTCCATCGTGGACTAATACTATATTGCAATCCTTATTTACTACTTTTAATCCATTATAAACTGAATCTTGTCGCTCCGGGCCTCCTTCTACTATTTTAACTAGCTTTTTAAAGTTATATTTATCTACAATCTTTTCTTTAACTAAATCTACTTCACCTTTACCTACTACTAAAATTATTTCATCTATTAAATTTATGCTTTCAAACACTTCTATAGTATGGGCAACTATAGCTTTGTCATCTAAAAGTATATATTGTTTATTATAATCCTTTTTCATACGTTTTCCTTTGCCTGCTGCTACAATAATAACACTAGTTTTCAATATATAGACCTCCCTATTCATATGAATTAAT
>CAYLXY010000018.1:0-13735 GCA_964387405.1 uncultured Clostridiaceae bacterium | reverse complement strand
TGTGGACTATCGGCTCTGCTTTATATAACAGAGCAAGGATTACTAAAAAATTATATCATAGAGGAGGGGGTAGGTGCAAGTAGTTGGCAAATTTTTTGGCAAATTTTTAATGTCTAGCAAGTCCAGAATCTTTTGCTGCCTTTTCTACAGCTTTAGCTACTGCAATGGCTGTTTCTTTATTGAGTGCATCTGGGATAATGTAGTCTTCTTTTAAATCTTCTAATTTAACCATATTTGCAATTGCATATGCTGCAGCTATATTCATTTCATTATTTATATCACTAGCTCTTACATTTAAAGCACCTCTAAAAATACCAGGGAAAGCTAGAATATTGTTTATTTGGTTAGGAAAATCTGATCTTCCGGTTCCTACTATTTTAGCTCCACCCTCTCTGGCTAAGTCTGGTAATATTTCAGGTGTTGGGTTTGCCAGTGCAAAGATTATAGAATCTTTGTTCATAGACTTAACCATAGCTACATCTACTAGATTAGGCGCTGAAACACCAATAAATACATCTGCATGGATCATGGCATCTTTTAGATTACCTTGTATATTCTCTTTATTTGTTAAACTAGCCAATTCTTCTTTTGACCAGTCATTATTAGGCGAACCTCTATATATAATCCCTTTTCTATCTAATATAAGTATATTAGAAACACCAAGCCCTATTAGCATCCTAGCTATTGAACCTCCAGCTGCTCCACTACCATTACAGACTACTTTTATATCTTTAAATTTCTTATCTACTATTTTAAGTGCGTTTATAAGGCCTGCGCATACAACAACTGCTGTGCCATGTTGATCATCATGAAATACAGGAATATCTAGTTGTTCTTTTAACCTTTTCTCTATTTCAAGGCATCTTGGGGCAGAAATATCTTCTAAGTTAATTCCTCCAAAAGTTGGGCTAATACGGACTATAGTTTCTACTATTTCGTCTACATCTTTAGTGTTTAACAATATAGGTACAGCATCCACGTTAGCAAATTCCTTAAATAATATTGATTTACCTTCCATTACAGGCATTGCTGCCTCTGGCCCTATATCCCCTAGACCAAGGACTGCTGTTCCATCTGTAACTACTGCTATTAGATTTCCCTTAGCTGTGTACTTATATACATCTTCGGTATTAGCATGAATTTTTTTGCATGGCCCTGCAACTCCTGGAGTATAGGCTATGCTTAAATCATCCCTAGTTTCAATTTTGACTTTTGATGTCACTTCAATTTTACCCTTATTTTTTTCATGCAGTTTTAGGCTTAACTCTGAATAGTCCACAATAGCACTTCCTTTTATATCTGTTATTTTGATATGAAATAGTTCATAATCTCAAACTCCTTAATTTTAAAAAGATATGCATTATTTAATATTTAAGCTTTTAATAATTATTATAGTAGTTGTTTAGTAGTGTAAAGTAATATAATAATATTATTTCTATCTTACTATAAATTACTAAAAATAGTAAGACTTAACCTTTGCAAAGATTAAGTCTTATGATTTTAAAGAGACTAATAAAAATTAAACCTCTTTACTTTATTAAAGTTTTACCATTTCCCATCAAATTCAGAAAAAAGATTGTCGAAATTTTCAAGGCTATCTTTTATGTGATAAACATGCTTGTCTTCTGGAAACTTCCCTGTCTCAACTTCTTCTTTATATTCTTTAAATGCATTAGTTACAATCTCAGCCAGATTTGTATATCTCTTAGCAAACTTTGGTAGGAAATCCTCGAATAAGCCAAGCAAGTCGCCACAAACTAGTACTTGTCCATCACAAGGTGCTCCTGCACCAATTCCATAAACTGGGATGGTCATTTTTTTAGCTAAATATTCTGTTAACTCTGGTGGTATTCCTTCTAGTAATACTGCAGCAGCTCCAGCTTCCTGTATTGCCAACGCATCTTCTATAATAGGTCGAGCACTGTCTGCAAAGAGACCCTGTGCTTTAAAACCACCCATTTGCCCAGAGCTTTGAGGCGTAAGCCCTAAGTGTCCAAAAACAACTATTCCAGCATCTGATATTGCCTTGATTTTACTTGCAACTCTAACTCCACCTTCTAATTTAATTGAATCTACATTTGCTTCCTTCAAGAATCTAACTGCATTTGAAACAGCTTCAGCATCGGTCGTCTGGTAAGATCCGAATGGCATGTCGCCGATAATAAAGGTATTTGGAGCTCCTCTTCTTACTATTTGAGAATGGTAAATGCATTGATCCATGGTTACAGGGACTGTCCCATCAAGACCTTGTACTATCATCCCTAAAGAGTCCCCCACAAGTATCATATCCATACCTGCCTTCTCAGCAAAAGAAGCTACCGGAAAATCATAAGCTGTTACCCAAACTGCTTTAACTCCCTCTTTTTTCATTTTTTGAAAATCTAAAATACTTTTTTTCCTAGCCATTTCTTTCCTCCTGTATTTTACTATCTTTATTTCGCACAGACTTCTACAATTTTTTATTTACTATATCCTTTTTATTGAAAAGGTTAGATTTCTTAATTTTTGAGATATATACATTAAGCATTAAGAAGAAATATAATCCAAAACAAATGAAAGAGAATCTTATGCCAGCATCAGATACATAAATTAATATTTATAATATTTCTACAAAGTTTGATAAATTTCACAATTTAAACTAAGTTATCTTACTATCTGATATCATTGATATTGATGAAATTAAACTTCCTATTGTTTTTTAAGTATACTTAGTTGCAAATCTTAAATGTTGTAATGATGGTATCTCTGCTCATTTTGGTTTCTTTATACCTTATGATATCAGTAAACAAAAATTCTACTCTATCTCAAACCCTTCAACCTTAGCATTAAATGAATACTCATTCGAGGGAAAAGTTCCTTCTATGCTTTCTTTGTGAAATTGATTCAATCCTTCTACCATAGCTTTTCTAATATCAGCAAATTGCTTCACAAATTTGGGCTTAAACTCTCCATACATATTCAAAAGATCTTGAGTAACAAGAACTTGGCAATCAACATACGGTCCTGCCCCTATTCCTAAAACAGGTATACTTACCGCTTCTGTTAGGGCTTTAGCCACTCCTTTCGGAACACACTCAAGTACAATAGAGAATGCACCTGCTTCTTCAAGTTTTTTTGCATCTTCAATAAGTTGTTTAGCTCCCTCAACAGTTCCACCCTGTACCTTAAATCCGCCAAGCATACCTGCAGTCTGAGGAGTCAATCCAATATGACCCATCACAGGGATTCCTGCTTTTACAATAGCCTTAATAGTGTCAGCCATTTCGACGCCACCTTCAAGTTTTACACAATCACATCCCGTTTCTTTGTAAATCCTGTTTGCTGATTTAATCGCTTGCTCTATGCTTACATTGTATGTTCCAAATGGCATATCTCCAACTATAAAAGTATCTGGTGCACCCTTGACTACAGGTTTTATGTGGTGAAGCATATCTTCGAGCGTTACTGCAGTTGTTCCATCGTACCCAAGCATAATCATTCCCAATGAATCTCCAACTAGTATTATATCTACGTCACTATCATTTACTATTGAAGCAGTTGTATAATCATAAGCTGTCACATATGTGAATTTTCTACCTTCTTCTTTAAATTTTTTAAAATCAGAAATTTTCATTTTATTTTTATTAAGTTCTTTGTGTGTCGACATCCTCTCACTCCTCCTCTTATATTTATTATTGTGGTCCTAATATTGCTTTTCTTTTAATTGCACTAATCTTGTTAACAAGGCATTTACTGGAGTTTCAATATTATACTTCTTTCCTTCCCTGACAATTGCTCCATTTATATTATCAATCTCCGTTTTTCTCTTGTTAATAACATCAGATAGCATAGATGATATATTTTCCCCCGTCACTTTACTTACCTCTTTAAAGTGAGTAACTGCATCTGGAGTCTCGAGTATTATTCCAGAAGCTTCAGCAACTTTCATCCCTTCTTCGACTGCCTGTTCGGTCAGTCTTTCTAATTCGGGGTATTCTAGAATCTCCCCATTCCTAAGCCCTGTGATAGCTGTCGTGGGATTTATTCCTACATTGACCAAAAGTTTATCCCATATTAATCCAATTACATTATTAGATATAGACACTGGATTCAACTTAGCTTTTTTTAAAACATCAGCAATATTTTCTATTCTTTTTGTCATTTTCCCATTTAATTCACCTATTATTGTAGCTCCATGCCCAGCGTGTTTTACTTTACCTGGTCCAATAAGATTAGCGCCATGAGAAGTTGTTCCTGCAATTATCTGCCCTTCTCCAACTACAGTCTTTAATTTTTCTATGTTTCCCAAACCATTCTGTAGTGTTAGGACTACAGTACTATCTCCTATTACAGACTGATTTGACTTAATAGCTATGTCAGTTATAGTAGATTTAACAAAAACTATTGCTAAATCTACTATGCCTACCTCTAAGGGGTCAGAAGTTGCTTTTATATTCTTAATATGCCTATCTCCACTAGTACCTTCTATCCATAATCCATTTCTATTAATATTATCTATATGCTCTTTAAATACATCTAAAAAGTAGACTTCATTTCCAGCTTCTGCAAGAAATCCACCATAAATGCTTCCCATAGCTCCTGCTCCGATTATAACAACTTTCATAGCGGTCCTCCCTAACTTTTGATTAATCCTATCTACATATATTTTTTAATAGATTCTAAAAGTTTTCAGTTTTTTATATGATATCTTCATTTTCAGTAATCTAAAATGCTTTTATTTTTTAATTTTTTTACTATATGTTTTCTGACTTGTTTTTAGTTTAATTTATTTAATCTATTTTAGGGATATCCTCTTTTTTCATATGAAAGGCTTCTTCAGGCGAAGGGTATGAACCGCTAGCGACATCTGCATTCCAAGCGCTGAAAGCATCAATTATCTCCTGTCTCATCTGAGCATATTGTCTAACAAATCTTGGTTTGAAATCTCCAAAAATCCCTAGCATATCATAAGCATTAAGATTAAATCCAGCTGCTGATGAACCAGAACCTGTACTAATTACTGGAACTTTTAGCTTTTCATTGATATATTCATTAAGTTCAGCAGGAATCAATTCTATCAGGACCAAGAAAGCTCCAGCTTCTTCTGCAGCTAGTGCTTCTTTGACAAGTTTCTCCGCTGTTGTCTGGTTCTTACCTTGAAGTTTAAATCCTCCAATTGCTGCGGCTGTCTGTGGAGTCAATCCAATATGCGCCATTACAGGAATTCCTACTTCAGTAACAGCCTTTATCTTATCCATAATTCCAAGGCCGCCTTCCATTTTTACGCAATCAGCACCTAATTTCATAAGTTTTCCCGCATTTCTAATAGCCTCTTCCTTACTGGCCTGATAGGACATAAATGACATATCTGCTACAACAAATGTATTTGGTGCTCCTTTTCTAACACATTTAAGGTGGTATTCCATATCCTCCATATTAACATGTGTGGTTCCTTCAAATCCTTGAACTATCATACCTAGTGAATCTCCTACAAGAATCATTTCACAATCCGACTCATCAACAAGAGAAGCCATCTGATGGTCATATACTGTTACCATAGCAATTTTATTCCCATTATTTTTCTTGTCCATAATTTCTTGAATAGTAAGTTTTTTCTTTAACAAAACACTTCACTCCTTTTTTATTTAAATATTGCTCCTGACATTGCAGACCCAACTTGTCTTGAATATCTATCAAGATAACTCCCTTTTTTTACAGGAGGTATAGGTGGTGTCCAATTCTCTCTTCTTTTAGCAAGTATTTCATCTGAAACTTCTAAATTTAAAATTCCTTTTTCAATATCTATCGTTATGATGTCACCTTCATTAACAAAAGCCAATGGTCCTCCATCTGCTGCTTCAGGTGATATATGACCTATAGCCGCTCCCCTAGTAGCACCCGAAAATCTACCGTCAGTAACTAATGCGACCTTGTCTCCCAAGCTCATTCCTATTATAGCAGAGGTAGGGGTCAACATTTCTCTCATTCCAGGCCCACCTTTAGGACCTTCATATCTAACTACTACAACATCTCCTGGTTTAATTTGATTATCAAATATTGCCTGAACAGCTTCTTCTTCTTTTTCAAATACTCTGGCTGGTCCAGAATGCTGGAGCATTTTATCAACTACACCTGCTTTTTTACACACTGCCCCTTTAGGCGCTAATGAACCGTACAGAATAGCTAGACCTCCGGTTTTTGAATATGCAGTATCAATATTTCTTATAACATCTTTATTAATTACTTGAGCATCTTTTATGTTTTCATACATTGAGCTTCCAGATACTGTCATGGTGTCTTTCAATAACCCCAGATTCTTAAGTTCCATAAGAACTGCAGGTATTCCACCTGCTCTGTCTAAGTCCGCTGGAAAGTGATCCCCTGCTGGCTTCAGTTTTACAAGATGAGGGGTTATAGCTGCAATTTCCTCAACCAAATCCATGTCAAATTCTATTCCAGCTTCATTGGCTATTGAAGCTAAATGTAATATAGTATTTGAAGACCCTCCTATAGCCATGTCTAAAAGAAGAGCATTATAGAAAGCCTCTGGCTTTAATATATCACTTGGTTTAATATCATTATTATATAACTCCATAATTTTCTTTCCGGTCTCTTTGGCAAGTGCTAATCTCTTGCCTGATGTTGCTGGGTAAGTACTGCCAGGTAAAGCCATCCCAATACCTTCTGTAAGAAAGTTCATTGAATTTGCTGTCCCAAGTAAATTACATGCACCACAACCCGGAAGCGCTGTTTTTTCAAGTTGAACAAGCTCTTCTGGTGTCATAGTACCATTAGCAACCGCTCCCGAAGCTTCCATTAAATCAGTATATCCAACTTCTTTTCCAGTATTAAACCCTGTATCCATAACTCCCCCGCTAATCATAATTGCAGGTACATCTAGTCTCGCGGCTGCCATAAGCATCCCTGGAGTAATCTTATCGCAGTTTGTAATAAGCACCATGGCATCAAAAGAGTGTCCATTCATCATGCATTCAACAGAATCTGCTATCAATTCTCTACTGGCTAATGGATAATGCATGCCGTAGTTTCCCTGGGCTATTCCATCGCATAAAGCAATTGTCGGAAACTCAATTGGTGTTCCACCAGCTTGTAGCACTCCCTCCTTGACTGCCTTTGCTATTGTGTCCAGATGAACATGACCTGGTACAGCTTCATTTTGCGAGTTTACAATTCCTATTAATGGTTTCTCTAAATCCTCTGGGAGAAACCCCATTGAATAATAAAGCGCCCTATGTGTTGCCCTCTCCAAACCCTTTGTAGTTACGTAACTTTTCATAATTCCCTCCTATCAACTTTCAAAAATATCAACTAAGTAAATTCGGAAGCCATAATATAATCGCTGGAAAATACGTTATCAAAAGAAGTACAGCTATCTCTGCTAAAAGGAAAGGTATTATCCTTTTACTTATTTGTCCAATTGATATATCTGCCAGATTCCCTGCTACAAATAAATTAATTGCCATAGGCGGTGTAATCATACCTATAGATGTATTTATTACCATTATAATTCCTAATGCTACCGGTTCTAAACCAACAACCTGAGCTAATGGTAAAAGCATAGGTGTCATAAGAAGAATAATTGATTGCGTTTCTAAAAACATTCCAAGAAACAGAAGTATTACGTTAATTAAAAGTAGTACTACATACTTACTGCTAAATGCTCCAAGGATCGCCCCTGCAATTGTGGTAGGGATATTAGCACTTGTCATCAACCATGAGAAAGGTGCCGACATTGCCACTGTAAAAAGTACTATTGCAGTGCTAACAGCTGATTTTGAAAGTATCGATGGAAGATCTTTCATCTTCAATTCTTTATAAATAAATTTAGAAACAATAAATGAATATACTACAGCAACTGCAGATGCCTCAGTAGGAGTGAATATCCCTCCATAAATACCTCCAAGAATTATAACTGGCATGAAAAGAGCCCAAATTGCATTAAAAAAAGATTTGATCACTACAGTAAATGTTATTTTTTCATCTTGTTTTATTTCGAATTTTCCTACTGTTATAATACTGACAAAAATTATTGCGAGTGCAAGCATAAGACCTGGTATTACACCAGCTATAAACATCGTTCCTATAGACACTGATGCAATTATTGCGTACGTAACCATTGAAATACTTGGGGGTATTACAACGCCAAGCGTCCCAGATGATGCTGCTATTGCAGCTGCTCTATCTTTAGGATATCCCGCCTTCTCCATATTCGGAATCATAATTCCACCTATAGCAGCAACGGTTGCGGGATTAGATCCTGAAATAGCTCCAAAAAAAGTAGAAGATATCGTTGTAATTATACTCAAGCTTGCAGGGAGTTTACCAAGTATTACTTGAGCAAATCTTATAAGTCTTTTTGAAATTCCACCTTTCTCCATTAAATCTCCTGATAAAATAAAAAATGGTACGGCCATAAAAGGAAAGCTGTCTATTGCAGTGAACATTCTTTGAACTAAAACCACTATGTTCGTATTCATATCTCCTGTGAGTAGTGCTGTAGCTGAAGCAATCCCCAATGAAATAGCTATTGGAACATTAAGCAATAGCATAACTGCGAGCATTCCAAACAAAGTAATTGCCAAATTTTCCACCTCCTAATCCATTGTTGAATGGGATTCTTTATGTTTTCTTAACTCATTAACTGCATATTGTGTTGATCTTAATATCATAAGTAAAAGCCCCACTGGTACCGCTGAGTACATCATCCATGTTGGAATTTCCAATGCAGGAGTTGTTTGTCCCATCTTTTGAAGTTTCATTATCAAATCTCCGGCATTAAACAGCATAAAACCAGAAAAACTTACAATTATTAGGGTCCTAAGAATGAAAAAAAACTTATGTGCCTTGGCCGGCATAGCATCTACAAAGTTACTTACTGTAAAATGCTGATTTTTTTTTGCTCCTACCCCTATTCCTAAAAATACTATCCATATCATAAGATACCGTGCTAGTTCTTCAGCCCATGGAAAATTTACCAATCCTGTATATCTAAAAAATGTAGCCATAAATACAACTATAACCATAATAGGTAAAATTATAGTTATTATTCGTTCCTCGAGGTTATCGAAAAACCCTATGATTTTATTCATGTTTAACCTCCTCTAAAAAACCTCTGTTTAAAGATAAGTATAGAAAGGGTAGAATAATGTACCCTTTCCTTAATTCAATTTACTTTCCTGTCAATGCTTTAATATAATCCGGATTTATCTGATCTTCAAATTCTTTATATATCGGACTACATGCATCCTGCCATAATTGCTTGTCAACCTCTGTAACTTTTACTCCACTCGCTTCAATTACCTCGACAAGTTCATTGTCCATTTGTTGACTATAAGCTCTTTCCCAATCTCTGGCTTCTTTCTCAGCTTTTATTATAGCTTCCTGAACATCTGCAGGATAACTATCAAAAGCAGCCTTACTAATCATCATAACTGAAGGAGAATAAAAATGTCCTGTTAGCGCTAGGTAATCCTGTGCTTCACTTAGTTTGTTTGTGTCGAAAATTACCAATGGATTCTCTTGCCCATCTATGGTTCCTTGTTGTAATGCTGTAAACACTTCACCCCAAGCCATCGGTGTTGGAGTAGCTCCCAATAATTCAAATGTTGCAATATGGATTGGATTCTCCATTGTTCTTATTTTTAATCCTTTTACATCTTCTGGTGTAATAACCTCCCTCTTACCGTTTGAAAGATTTCTAAATCCATTCTCCCAGAATCCAAGGGCTTTGATTCCTATAGGTTCTAATGAAGCAAGTATCTCTTGGCCAACTGGTCCATCCATTACTTCATAAGCTTTTTCTCTATCCGTTACTATAAAAGGTAAGTCAAAAAGCATGAAATCTTTTGAGAAATTAGGAAGTGGACCTGTAGAACTTACTGTCATTTCTAACGTTCCAAGGCTAATCCCTTCGATTAAATCTCGCTCATTACCTAATTGACTACTTGGGAAAATTTGTATATCTACTTTCCCATCAGTATACTCTTCTACTTTTTCCTTAAACAATTTGGCACCAAGTACATAGTGTCCATCAGGTTCAGTTGCAGTTCCTAGTCTTATTATTATCTTATCATCATTTGTTACGGGTTGTTCAGCTTCCCCTGTTGTAGGTTGCTCAGTTTCACCACTATCCACTGGTGGAGTAGAATCTCCCCCCCCACATGCAACTAATGAAATCATCAATGCTATTGATAATAAAATCCATGTTATTTTTTTCATTTGACCCTCCTGTTAAATAAGTATTTTTTCGTAACCTACCAAGATATATGTTCCTTTTCACCTCCTTTAATATATTTTAAATATCATTCCATCTTTTTTTGAATTCTTTCAGCCTGATCTCTCCAGACTTCTATCGAATATTTAATTGCTCTCTCACCTGCTAAGCTATCCTTATTTATAATAGCGTCAATAATTGGCCTATGGCTCATAAGAGCCTCTGGTCCAAATCTTTCGTCATCCTTCTCTTTATATAAATTCGGAATATATAATTCCATTACATAATTATATATAGTCATAATAAGTTTATTATGGGTTGCATTCCCTAAACAAGTATGAAATTGATGTTCAGCATCTATAATAATTTCATCCTCATATTTGTTTGCCTTTATCATCTTTTCTGTCAATTCGTAAGTAGCTTCTAATGATTCTATGTCATTTTCAGTTGCATTCTTTATCGCAAGTTTAATAATCCCAATTTCTAACATTTCTCTAAGTTCCCGTAGTTCTTTAAAGCTATCTTGATTTGTTATTAACTTGAATAGAAGAGGATCAAGTTTGGAACTTGTACTATCACTAATATAAGTTCCATCCCCTCTTTTTATTGTTACTATCCCATAAGCATTTAGGATTTTCATAGCCTCCCTAACTGAACCTCTACTTATATTCAATTTTTCAGCTAGCTCAGTTTCACTTGGTAGTTTATCACCAGCTTTTATTTTTTTTCTTACAAGTAAACTTTTTATAGTGTCCATTACTATTTCAGTTGCAGACCTTCTTATATCTTTTACAGTGAATAGGCTTTCATCATTCTCACCCTCTACTAGTTTTCGCAAACGTTTGCACCCCCTCACATCACATCACATCATACATGAGACATCCTACGTATGACCTTAAATTATATTAATAATACCACTTTACAAAACCAAAGTCAACTACTTCTATTGACACTACTTCTATTTTAAATAGATAGCTTTTAAATAGATAGTATGTGCTTCTATTTTCTTTTTTTCTATAGAAATCCTGCTCTCTAACAACAATTTAAAAGCAAAATCTGGTAGGGGGAAATTTAAAAAATTTCCCATCCTCCCATAACATTTATCCCGACTTTTTAATTATCCTGAATTAAGACAATAATATCGTGTTTCAAAAGGAATAATTTATGAAGGCCCACCAGTCCAGTCAACTTCAATTTGTTCTCAAGATTTTCGCTTTATATGCATGCTCATACTAGCTCGACGTCTTTGTTCATCTTGTTGGATGTGATATCAAAACTGTGAATACATAAGTGGATTATCACCATTTAGTTTACATTTCTCCATGTATTCTGATCATAAATTCTTCGTGTTGACTCCATTTTTCATCAGTTCCTTTCGGATGTAATTGAAGTCTGGGAGACGCTTGGGTGTATTCCCCTTTTGTTGGGGAATAAATCTGCTCGGGTTTAATTAAAATTAGATTATCTATTTGGAAGTGTTTTTTTGCACTAATATGTTGAAAAAATTATCCTAATAAAATTCTCTAAATAACTCTTCAAACTCTTCAATACTATCTTTTATGTGATATACATGTTTATCCTCTGGGAATCTTTCATTGTGTACATCATCAACATATTCTTTAAATGCATTTATTGAGATCTCGGCTATATTTGCATATTTCTTTACAAACTTAGGTGTAAATGCTTGGAACTGACCTAACATATCCCCGCATATCATCAGTTGACCATCACAGGGCAGACCTGCTCCTATTGAATAAACTGGTATCGTTAGTTTCTTTGCTATAAATTCTGTTAACTCTGGGGGGACTGCTTCTACAAGCAATGCCAATGCTCCTGATTCCTCAACCGCTATTGCATCTTTTATTGTATCTCTTGCACTTTCAACAGTCATTCCTTGAGCTTTAAAACCACCAAGTTGTCCTGAACTTTGAGGTGTTAATCCTATATGCCCAAACACAACAATTCCTGCATCTGCAATTGCTCTAATCCTACTCGCAACCCTTACGCCGCCCTCAAGTTTAATAGCATCTACATCTGCTTCTTTTAAAAATCTACATGCATTTCTTACAGCTTCCTCATCTGATGCTTGATACGAACCAAAAGGCATATCCCCTATCACATATGTATTAGGTGCACCCCTCCTAACTGCTTTAGTATGTGATATGCAGTCATCCATAGTAACTGGAACTGTCCCATCATACCCTAATACAACCATTCCTAGAGAGTCACCTACTAAAATCATGTCTATCCCTGCTTGTTCAACAAAGGATGCCATTGGAAAATCATAGGCTGTTACCCAAGTAGCCTTTTCCCCATTTTGTTTCATTTTGTGTAAATCTAATATTGATTTCTTTTTACCCATTCTTAACTCCTCCTTTTATAAATTTTATTTATATTTACTGCATAACATTAATTGTTTTGCAGCATTAGTTTATATATCCCAATTTTACAGATATCTCATTTGCAAACTCAATTAAAACGCTTGCTATTTCTGTAGACAAGCTATTATTCATTCTCGTTGTCGGTCCTGACACGCTGATTGCAGCAAAGGGGACTTTGTATTGATTGAAAATGGGAGTCGCTATACACCTAAGTCCAACTTCCATCTCCTCACAATCTTCTGCATACCCTTTTGTTCTTATTTCCTCTAGGGATTTTCTTAAACTAGCCTGGTCTAATATCGTGTTGGGTGTATATTTGTTGAATTCTAACTTCTTAATTGTTTTTTCTATATCCTTTTCATTTGAAAATGCCAATATTGCCTTACCTACCGCAGTGCAGTAAATAGGTTTTTCACCCCCTACTAAAGTACTAATCCTCATAGAATGAGATCCTTCTACTTTTTCTAAATACATTACTGATATATCCTTTAATATAACTAAATTAGCGGTTTCTTGATACTTATTTGCCACTTCCTCAAGATATGGAAATGTTAAATTTTTTAATGTCATATTTACTTTTGTACCTAATCGATAAAGTTCCAAACCCAATCTATATTTGCCAGTATTATTATTCTTCTCTAAGATACCGTTTGCACTTAGGGTAGATATTAGCCCGAAGGTAGTGCTCTTATGGATATATAGTTTTTTACTAATTTCCGTAACTCCTAATTCTTCATTATCTACAAAACATCTAATAATCTCAAATGCCTTGTCAACTGACTGTATAGTTCTCTTGTCATTCTTGATCAAGCTACTTTCCTCCCAAATATTTGCCCTCTGTTCTCTTTGGCCGCACAGCGTCTTCTAGCACTGCACAACTATAGCTTAGCATGTTTTCAGAAAATATTCAATAAACTTTTTACTTAAATGTAGTTATTTTTTCCAATCCCTTCCAAAATAAAAATCATGTCTATCAAGCTTAGTAATCTTGTGATAGACATGATTTTTATTTAATCATCTATTAATAAAAAGAACTCTATGTTTTTATACTACTTTTTCTTTTATGCCAAAGCTTCCTTTATTACCTCTGCTAATCTCTTCATTCCCTCAACTATTTTATCATCTGGCATTGCTGAGTAGT
>CAYLXY010000017.1:0-13739 GCA_964387405.1 uncultured Clostridiaceae bacterium | reverse complement strand
TAGTGAATTTATCGGGGAAATTGGTTTGTTTCTTATATACTTTTGAGTGGTGAAAAGTGATGGAGTTAAATGTTTATTATAATTTTGATTGGACTTTATTATAAAAGTTAAATGTTTATTGTATTAGGACAATTCTTTTACAAGCAATGTTATAGCTTCGACTGTACTCTCTTTGTCCCAACTAATACCTAAAACTTCTGAACCATTGAAGTATATAGGAAATCTGAAATTTATACTTTTTAAAATCCTTCCATCGTCCTGCTCTTCTTGGTAAATTTCTACCCTATCTACAAAACTATTTATAAACTCTTTCTTCTCAATATCACTAAATTTTTTATACAGTTTATCAAACATTAAAAGAAAATTATAAATATTGTCTGTTGTTATTTTTTCTTTCTCTACATTAGAAACTCTTATCTTGATTTCCTCTATTTGAAACTCAATATTACCTATTTGTTCATACATTCTATCTAATCTACCCTGCATATCCTCATATTTTCTATTATAAAATTTATCTGAAGTATCCAATGTATCCATCTGAAAACCCAGTTTATCTTTAGATACTACAACCTGTCTTAATGCTTTCTGCAAATTCTCAAGTTCCTTATCTAACTCTTTCGTGTCAATTTTACTATTTATCTTTTCTTTTATTGCTTTTTCAAATTTTGGATTTTTGACTAACCCTATTATTACCTCTGCAACAGCATCATCTATCTTGGCTTGTCCCCATTGTTTTCGATAATCACATTTATGACCGTCTACCTCAAGTCTGTGTTTACACGCATAATAAAAATAACTTTTGTAATATGTTCCATCTTTTCTTTTTTTTCTATTTACATTGCCATACAAACCAGACCCACATTTAGGACATTTTAAAATACCAGAAAGAATATTTGCATGATCCAAGTCATGCTTCTTAACATACTTATCTCCTCTTTTCTGCCTCTTGTCCTGAACTGCATCCCATAGTTCTTCAGATACAATTGCTTCGTGTTTACCTTTATAAACAGGAAACTCTTTCTGTTTTACAATATGAAATTTGTTCCTTTCCCCTTTGATTTGCTCAGTTTTTCTTCTGCCATAAGAAATTTTACCTTTGTAAACAGGATTGTCTAAAACACCCTTTACAAAGGAATAAGAAAACATGTCAAGGCTATTATTCTGCCTTTTCTTTTTTATATATCCATTTGTGTTTAAATAAGAAGCAACAGCACCTATACCCATTGTTGTAGTTGCATACTTTTTATAAATTACTTCTATAACTTTTTTTTCATCTTCTGCTATTTTCAATTCACCTTCAACCAATTTATACCCGTATGGTGCAAAACCACCATTCCATTTACCCTCTCTTGCTTTCTGCCTACGTCCCTCCATTGTCTGAACAAGTATATTTTCACGCTCTATCTCTGCTACCGCTGACAATACTGAAATCATCAACTTACCACTATCTTTTGAACTATCTATACTATCTTCAGTACATATAAGATTTACACCAAAGTCTTGCATTTTTTGAAGTGAACTAAGAACATCAGCAGCATTTCTCCCAAATCTGGAAAGTTTGAACACTAAAACAAAATCAACATTATCTTTCCCATTTTCAATATCTGTCAACATTCTAACAAAATCAGGTCTATCTTCTACATTCTTCCCTGATTTGCCCTTATCAGAATACTCGCCCACTATCAACATGTCTTGGAACTTGGCATATTTTTTTAAACTTTTTTCTTGAGCAGGTAAACTATAACCCTCTATTTGCATTTCAGTTGAAACCCTTGTATAAATATAACATTTTTTAGTTTCCATAATTTAAACACCGCCCTATTATTTAACACCTAATAGTGTTATCTATTGTCCCAACAATTATATCAAGTTTCTAATAGAAATGAAACAAAATAAAAAAGAGTCCCTTATGAACTCTTTCTAATCACTTAATGCTATGATACTTTTTTATCCTCTACTTCCTCTACCTTTACCTCATCAGCATATTTCTCTATTAATCTTACCATGACCTCTATACAACACTCAAATGCTGCATTTTCTCCTGTATTTAACATGAATACAAATCCCCCTAATTTTTGAATTTGTATTTATACCTTTAATGTGCATGTGTTTATGTGTAAAAATGAGCCAACTGCTGTGAAAAGGTCATTTTTGTCTTCAAATAGGAATTTTAGTCTACCCATAAAAATAGAGGTCTCTACTTTGTATGTTATGTTGGTATTTTAATGTGTTTAAGTAATGCTTCTTCTACTATTTGCGGTGAAATTGAAAGGTAGTGCTGTGTAACGGCTACCGAACTATGTTGCAAAAGTTGCCGCACTAATTCCACATTATACCCGTTATCATTATATATGGATACCGCAAAAAACTTTCTAAAACTGTGAGTTCCTATACCCTCAAGTCCTAAATATTCCACTGTAATCTGCAAATGTTTCTGGACCTGTCTTACTGTTATGTTAAATAGTTTCTGATTGGGTCTAATGTTATTTTCTAAAGCATATGATTGTAGATATGTATAAATTTCAGTAGGTACAGTAAATTCTCTTTTTTTATTTGTCTTTTTCTCTTTCATATCCAATCTAAGTCTACCACCATCCCTAATAATGTTAGATAATTTCAAATTAATAATATCGCCAATTCTCAGTCCTATATTGGCTTGTAAAGTTAATGCTGTTGCTATCCTTGGATTGGGTTTAATTTTCTTACCTTCTGCTGTTATAAATCCTTGTTGTATAGTCTCTATAATTAAAATATATTCATGTTCTTCCAATGCTCTTGTCCTTTTATTTGCCATTTTTTATTTCTACCTCCAAACAATGATTTTTCTATCAGAAATTCATTAAATAAATAAAATAAGTTCTAATTTTAGATTAATTCTATTTCTCATACTTTTTTATGTCTGTTATTATTGCTTACTTCTTTTTTTGTATATTATATGAACTCTAATTTTCCTGCTCTTTTAAGGCTCTATACAGGGTGGATGAAGATACCCCTGATAGTTTTTCAATCTCTGCTGTTGTAAATGCTCTTGTATTATATAGTCTTACTGCTTTTTCAATTTCTTCTGTCATTTTTGGTCGCCCCACACGACCCTCAGCTTTTGCCTTTTGAAAGCCTTCTTTTCTAAGTCTTTCTGCATAATATCTATGTATCCTTAGAAATCCCAACAATTTTGTGTAATAATCTTCCCCTGACATATATGGCTCCGTTACGCTGCAAAGAATAACCCCTTTACCCTGCAAGTAAGATAAAATATCAAGTAGTCCCTTTGCCGTATTTGAAAGGTCAATTACTGAACGAACAACAACTCTTACATTAATTGGATCCGAACATTTATTATCTATATTTTTCAATAACTTCTCCAATTCTTCCTTGCTATCGCAAGTATCTATATAAACATTATCTTCTTCTATTCTCAAATCATTAATAATCTTAAATAAACCTGTATTATCAACAACCTCTGCTGTCGTGTTTTCAATAAAATATGCTAAATACATTATTAACTGCCTCCTTTCCTATAACCTCTGAAGTTATGAAAGTTTTAAAACCTCTTTGTTATAATTGAGTTGAAAGGTCTTTCCCAAAATTGATTCTATTATTCTTAAATCATAAATTCATATCTACAACTATGGTTTTAAAAATATTCTAATAGAAAATAATATTGGGAAAGTAACTATAACTCTTATTTTAATACACTGTTAACCTTAAGTTTTTGTTATTCCCAAAAAACCTTAAAATGGCTCCTCAAAATCATCTGGTTCATACTCCCAATCCCATTCGTTTTCAAGTTCTTCCTCTAACTCGCGTTCCCTATATACCTCAATAATTTTTTCGTCTTCAAGTGCATAATAATCGTCAATTATCTGGTAAATCAGTTGCCTTAATTTAGAATAATTTTCTGGTTGTTTTGTGATATACATACGCTTTAATTCTTCCATAGTATCAATTCTCTCCACATTAGATAGGTGACAAGATATAACCAACTGTGGCGATCCTAAAACTTCCTCATTCAACAGTAATTCCAGTGAACCCATTTGAGTATTTAGCATTAGCCGTAATAGGCTTGCAGCCACTTCTGTTATTGGGATTGATAGAGAAGTACTTGGTATGGAAAAGCCTAAACTATTCTTTTTCACTTTAAAAGCCTCCTTAGAAATATATTTTTAATTTCATAAGAGTATATTTTTTACTGCAGTAACAGGAGCAGCTTCAGTCCCAAATTATTCTTTTTTGTCCATTTGATAGTTCCAATAGTTCACTATTATTTTTCAAAAAATAAAAATCCCGCCGTTTGATTGGCGGGACCTTGTTAAGTTTGATTTATATTGAATTTAAAATACCAAAATTCAAAATCCTTGAAACTCATATTTAAGCGCATTCTTCATTTAATTCTACTTCGTCATTTGATAAACTTTTATAGTAATTACATAGGGCAATATGAAGATTCCTCATATCTCCAAAGCCTTCTTTATCTGATAATCTATTAATATTTGTCTTTCTACAAACATTCATTTCCTTTTTTGATAAATAGTAGTGCTTTATAAATTCTTCTTGAATTTGCTCATTATCGTCATAATACCCCAATCTTTCTTCTGAATCAGAAAAATCAGGATTTACTAATGTGTTTAAATATACTTCCTCAATAATTGGTTTGAATAGCCTTTGAACTCGTTCTAAGGTATTTAAATATTTAGATATCCTTTCATCTATTGTAGCCTGTGACGTTATGGTAATATTTCCATTTGCATGTGCATATTTATTGCGTTCTTCAACAAGTTTTCTTAATTCTCCCTGCAAATCAGAATCCATTCCTGCGATTTTAAGTAATAGAAATACATCACTTTCATTCAACATTGCAAAACTTCCAAAATATAATTCTCCATTCCTTGTGTTGCTACTTCCATAAAAATCTTTAGCACGATTATCTTTACTTAAATAGTAAATCGCTTTTTCAAGTTCTTCTGGTACGCTAAAATTTAATTGTAGTAAAAGATAGTAAATACAAACCATAAATATCATATGCAACTGAATATAGGCAAATTGATATAAGCCATTAGAGTAACTTAGAGTAAGTGCTTTGAACAAAGTCTGGATATATTCTCTTTCATTGCCATCTTTATAAAGTACTGGCAAGTATTCATAAAATAGGTATATATCCTCATTTACCTCATGTTTGTAATTTATATCAGTTGACTCAACATAAATATCTTCCATATCAATCACCCCATACTTCAGAAATCTTATCCTTTATCTTCTGCTCAAATATTTCAATTAACCTTTTATTTTGGTCTACTATTGCCATTTCTTCTTTAATCTTATTTGCTATTTGTTGTTGTACTGGCAGAGTTGGTAAAGGTATTGGGGTATTATACACAGTTGATTGTGAAATTGAAGGCTGTCCTCCAACTTTTGCATATTGATTTAGATTTATTTGATTTAGAATACATAGTAAATAATCTTGCTCTATTTCTACTAAATATTCCATAACCATAAGTGCATTGTCTGTTACCCAACATTTTTCGGTTGTTAAATGTACTGCTCCACAATACTCACCAACACGACCTATAATTATTGTTGTATTATCTACGAAGTACTCGTTGTGACATCCCGTTATACCATTACCCCCATAAACATTATAAATGCCGTCTGTCCTATTTTTGGAAGGTAACCCCCTACCACTTGATAACTTAAAAACTTCCCCCAACTTCACCATTTCCCAACTTGGGTCTATTTTAATAGTTGGCTTATAATTATCGAAAACCTGTTTTGCGCCGTCAATAACCTTTTGATACCCCTCAATTTCCTTTACAATTTCCTCTTGAATATGTAAAGGTGGGAGAGGAATTTTGATTTGTCTTAAGTTTTGTTGATTTAGCTTGGGAACAGTAACTCCTGTAATAAAAGCAGATAAGTCCATAAAATTTAAGACTTCTGTCAAATATTTATCCAAAACTTTATCTCTTATTGGTCTTAAAACATGTGCATGATTATTAACCCATGTTTTTCCATCAATCATAAAAGCAGTTTTTTCGTCTGCCCCCCATTTAGCGCCATCTTCTCCTACTAATACTAAAGGTTCATCAAACAAGAATTGGTCTACATAATCCAATATTCCAGTTGCTCCATAATAGGGATAAATTCCACTCGTTCTATCTGATTTAGTAACAGGTTTCCTTAAGCTATCAAGTATTTCAACGATTTCACCCAATTCCACCATTGGATAATCACTATTTACTACAACTGCTTCCTTATATCTCTCGCCAACCAATACATAATCCTGCTCAGCAATATCCTTTTTACTGGCTATTGTTACAAGAGCACTATCTGATATGTCTATACCATTCTGATAATCCTTAATAATTTTAATTACCTCTGGTATATCACTACCTTTTATTTCTCTTCTTTGGGCTCCAAGGTTATACCCGTCATTATCTATCCTTACAAATAGTATTTCGTCCTTTTGTTTTGCAAGGGTCTTGTCCATTAGCAATATGCTTGTTTTTACCCCACTATAAGGATTGAATACCCCTGCTGGCAAGGATATTACAGCATATAGTAAATCGTCTTCAACCAGATACTTTCTTAATGCTTTATAGGCATTTGCAGATTGAAATACAATGCCCTCTGGTACAATTACACCTGCTTTACCTGTTGGATTTAAATGTTCTGCTATATAATCAACAAACAATACTTCTGCTCTCTTTGCTTGTATTCTATACCTGTTATGAGGGATAATACCGCCCTTTGGTGTCATAAACGGTGGATTTGCCAAGATTATATCATAACTATCATCCCATTTTTCAAGACTGGATAAGGTATCATATTCACTGATTTGAGGCTTTGCAAATTTATGTAGATACATGTTTACCCTTGATAATCTAACCATATCAGGGGAAATATCATAGCCTGCAAAACTCTCGGTCATTCTCTTTCTTTCGTCTGCTGATAAAGTGCTATGACCATCCTCATCCTTGTTTTTCTCCAATATATGTTTGTAAGAACTGATTAAAAAACCTGCCGTTCCACATGCTGGGTCCAATATGCTATCTGTCTTTTTTGGATCTATGATTTCCACCATCATATCGATAATATGTCTTGGTGTCCTAAATTGACCTGCATCCCCTTGGCTACCCATAATTGAAAGAAGATACTCAAAGGCATTACCTAATTCTTCACTATGGTCATACTTAAAATCGCTTATTTCTTTCAAAAACATATTAAGTGTTTCTGGGTCTCGATAAGGCACATAGGCACCTCTGAATATATCCCTAAATAACTGAGGCAAATGAGGATTCATACTCATTTTATCTATACCTTCAGCATATAAATTTGCTCTTTGCTGACCACTGTTTTCTGGCTGCATAATACTTATCCAAGCATATTTTTCATATTCTTCTTTAAAAAATTCCCTACTTCCGCCAAATTCCATACCCTCTAAATCCATATCATCCATGAACTTATAGATTAAGGCTATAGTTATTTGTTCAACTTGTGCCTTTGGGTCTGGCACTTTACCCACTAATATATCTCTTAAAGTGTTTATCTTCCTTTTAATGTCAAAGTTTAACATTTAACTCCTCCTACGCAACAAATTTCGATACATTCACATTATCATTTATATACTCTGCCACTTGCCTCATATTCTCAATCCCTAAATGTCTTAGGTCTGTCATTGTATAGGTACTCACTTCTGTACCAAGAAGTTGATACTTCTCATCCTCTATAATTCTTCTAACTTCTTTATCCATTATATAAGTTTCAAAGAACCTTTTTATTTCTGTATATTTATCTGATTGGATAGGTCTTGTTAGTAAATAACTTTCAAATTCGTCCTCAATAAGTTCTCTCTTAGACTTAAACGCTGGAATTGCTCCAAAAATTTTATCTAAGATTTCCTTTACTGTTAATCGCCTATCTATGCCAATGGAACGTTTTATTTTATCCCAAGTATAATATTCTGCTGGCTTATTCATTATTCTCTCTTCAATATAGTGCTGAACTGCAGCATAGTTGCCTTGTTCATATTGCTCTCTTGCTGTTTCGTCTTCTTTAACCTTTTCTTCAAATTTTTCAAAAAACATTCTGTCAATCTTCATACCCTCTAATCCTATAATGGTTTCATTAATAAAACAAAGAGGGTCTGGGTCAAAGTTTTCATACAGTCCGCCTCTAACTGGTGGCGTCCCTATATCTCCACCTTTACTTGCTTGTGGTTTTGGAAGTGCTATTACCTCGTCATAATTAAACTTTTCTTCAAAGTACTCACAGTTGCCAAAGAAATCAAATAATTTAAATGTCTCTTTATTTGCTGTATGCTCTTTTACTTCTGCACCTACTTTTTCTTTATAACTAAATTCATATTTCCTTGTACCCCTACCTTTAATCTGAATAAAGTCAGTAGGGGAAAATATAGGCCTCATGAGAACAATATTTAGCAAATCTTCACAGTCATAGCCTGTTGTCATCATACCCACAGTAACACATACTCTTGTTTTAGATGATTTATAATTCTCCAAAAATTTTGTAGTTCCACTTAGGTTGTTATTCTGAAAATTAATTGTATAGGTTTGGGCGTTCATTACGTCTGAGGTTATCTGCATAGCAAAATCTGAATAATATTTGTCTGGAAACAATTTGTCTGCAAATTCATTTAATATTTGTGTTATTTTTGCAGCATGCTTACGGCTGACACAGAAAATAACACTCTTTCCTATTTCACCAGATAGAGGGTCTCTCTTTGCGTTCTCCATAAAGGTTTTTACAAATATTCTATTTGTTTCTTCTGAGAAAAACTTCTTTTCAAAATCTTTTGCAAAGTAAATTTCTTCCTCTTCTTCATTATCTTCTACTTGATTAATTACAGCATATCCTTCATCTGCAAGTAATTGGGTTGTAATATCCGTTCTTGCATCTACTACTGTGGGATTGATTAGATATCCGTCTTTTACCCCGTCTAACAAGGAATACCTATAGGTAGGGTCACCACTTTCACAACCAAAAGTTTTATATGAATCAAGGAGTTGTCTTTTTTCCCATGCTCTTGGATCCGTTGCTTTTAATTTATCTATATCTACATTTTTTATATAATCCTTTGGTGTTGCTGTAAGTCCTAATTTATAACCTAAAAAGTATTCAAATACTGCTCTGTAATTTCCATTTATTGACCTATGGCTTTCGTCTGCTATTAATAATGAAAAGTCTGTTGGTTTAAAACAATCTCTATATTTATTATTAAACATTAATGATTGAACTGTGGTTACAACAACCTCAGCCTTTCGCCAATCCTCTTTGTTTTCTTTGAATATTACTGTATGATAATCTGGTTTTAAATAGTTATCAAAGTTTTTCTTAGCCTGATTTTCCAGTTCAAGTCTATCGACTAAAAACAATACCCTATGGGCGTTACCGCTTCTTAAAAATAATCTTATAACCGCAGCTGAAGTTAATGTCTTACCTGTTCCTGTAGCCATTTCAAATAAAAATCTTTGACTTCCACTTTTGACCGCCTTCTGCAATGCTTTTACTGCATTCATTTGATAGGGTCTTAAAAATCTTAGTCCGCTGTCAAATAAAAATTTACTTCTTGTTTCAGGATTTTGATACTCTGGTGCTTCTGCATACCTCGCATTCTTTACTACCGCTATGTAATCCTCTTTTATTTCTTCATTATATAGCTTTGTTGGGTCAGCATTGAATGCCTTGTTTTCTCTGATGCTTTTACAGTCTGGGAAACTGGTAATTATCTGTGGATTTCCCTTATAAATATTCCAAAAATAATGTTGGTTACCATTTGATAAAATTACATATTTTATATATAATGATTTGGCATATTCTCTTGCTTGTTCCTTACCTACTAATGGGTCTTTATCCTCTGATTTAGCCTCAAGTACTATAAAAGGATGCCCTTTATCGTCAAGTAGTAAAAAGTCAATAAACCCATTCTTTACCTTATCAAAGTTTTCCCCCATATCATCTACTTGGTTTTTTGTTATCTTTACATTAGGCTCCACTTGAATATTTGCTGGCTTACCATCTTCCTCAAAGAAACGCCATCCCGCTTCTTCAAGAAGTTTATTAATTTTTATCCTTGCCTTGGCTTCCTTTGCTCCCATTACTTTTCACCACCATCTTTAATATAGTCAACAATATCTCCGATATTACAATCTAATTCCTCACAAATCTTTCCCAGCATATTCATTTGTACTGGCTGGTCCTTTGATAGGCGTGCCATTGTGTTGGGTCCTATACCCGTCCTTCTTGCAAGGTCAACCCTTTTCATTTTCTTATCTATTAGAAGTTTCCATAGTTTATCATAACTAAAACCCATCATGCCACCCCCATATTGATATTACATATATGATATCAGCAATTTACAATTATTTCAATATATTTGCTATTGAATAGAATAGTTTTAATAATAAAAAGGATAGCATATCTGCTACCCCATTATATAATCTGCTATATCTATATCCTTAATTACTTTACTTTTCCATTACCTCAGATACCAAATTTAACAACAAGTATGACTATCCTATTCCTGCTATTATATCTACCACTATACCTTGTATCTGATTTGTTCTCTTCTTTCTTTATTCTCTTTCTTCATTTCTTCAACCCTGGGTATTCGAAATGTTTTTTATTTGAACTATTATTATTTGAATCTCAATAATTTTCTTCCCTTATTATATATGTCTCTACTATCCCATTTCATATGTATAATTTCTTCTTCAACTGTAGACAATAATCTGTAAACACTTAATAATCAACAACTTTCCGAAAATACATTTTTTATTGATATCTCTTAAAAATATTCCGTGCAATTATGAGCATTTTTTAGCAAATATCAGTCATTTTAATAATCTCTTAGAATAGCAGCAATTTCCCTTTTTTAGTCAAGTTTTGATTTTTTATTTGTAAACAACCTTACTTTTTATTTTTATAAACTGACCTTACCTTTCTTGCTACGTTTATAATTTGTAATATTATTTTCTTTTAAAACCTTATATACATACTGTCTTGAGCATCCAAGAGAAGCAACAATCTCATTTATAGTTTTTTCATATAGTGCTAACTGAATAATCATAATTTCAAGTTCAGTTTTATCAGATTTCAAGTCCTTAATGTCCTTACGTTTTTTATAATTTGAGACTACTTTATAGATATAATCTTTAGAAGTACCTGTCAGCAGAGCAATCTCGTCATAGCACTTGCCCTCGGAATAAAACTTTTCAATTAAATTCTTTTTGTTTGGAATAGTTCCTTTAAACTCTTCTTCTAAATCTTTAATTTTTCATGCTTATATACCTGATACCTTAGTTTTACCAAACTCTCATACTTTTCTTTTTCTTCGGCTAATTCTTTCTCTAAGTCTTTAATACGTCCAAGCGATATTGCACATTCTCTTACAATTCTACCCTTATCTTTTTTAGGGTCAAGTCCGTCTTCAAACCTGACCCCTTTATTCTCATTTTCACCTACTCTGTAAGTTATTAGCATGGTTACTGCCACCACCTAAGTTTATGAAATTGTTCTGCTTGACCCTCAGCCTCAGCAATTAATTGTGGTATAAGAAACTTTTCAATTTTTCGTGGTTCGGTATTTCCATTATAAGCATTTCTATTCGATCCACTTTTTTCAATAACTGAAACTTCAATAATATACCGTTTTTTAGCAATTATAAATTTGTAATCATTTAAGTCAAAGGTATCATAAAAGTTCTGATTTTTAGCATATTGCTTAACCAGTTTATGAATCTTGTCTATAACCTCTTGAGTTATAAAATGTTTGTCCTTTTTATAGTAGTAAATAATATAATTCTCTATATCATTGATAATAACACTTTTCCCATTTTCATATTTAATTACAGTTCGACTACTATACCTATCCAAACTTGAAAAATGTTCTGCAATAATTACTTCGCTATGTTCTAATGATAGCCACTCAAGAAGGTCTTCCATATAAAACCCTCTTGAAAATGCTCTGATACCATCTTCCTCAACTCGTATATCTCTTACATTTTTTGTTAGATTATCAATTAGAGCATTTGAAACGGATGGTTTAATTATTGTATATCTTGTATTTGCCATAACTTTATTCCCCCTTTTTGTTTTTTCTTGACATATACTTCTAAATTTAATATTATTAAGTTATGTTATGTTATATTTATGTACCTTGCACCCAATTATATAACATAATTGGAATTAGTCAATGGGTTTAACGAATGTTTGTTTTTATAACATTAGAGAGGAGCGTCTACATGAAAAAAGTTAAAAATATGAGCAATGAAGAATATGGCTATGATAGTCTATTTCCCAAAAGGTTTAGAGCATTAACGGAGGGTAAAGTTTTATCCTCGTCTTATACTCAAAAAATATCTCAAAAAGAATTAGCAGAAAAACTAAATTTAACACGACAAACTATTGGTAGATATGCTGATGGAACAACTCAACCCAACATCACTGCTTTACAAAAAATAGCAGATTTTTTTCAGGTAAGTTGCGACTGGCTTATTGGTAAAGATATTTATACAAAAAAAGAGTATGAGGAAATTTCCTATAAATATGGTTTGAGTGAAGGGGCACTGAAAAAACTTGAAGAACTTGCTTTTAATCCTTTTACAGAAGAAGGTAGATATGTAAAAGATTCTGTTCCACTAATTGAACTTGTAAATACCCTAATTGAGGAAAATTCTAATAATGGTTTACTTGATTCAATTATTGAATATCTATATGCTGATAAAATTTATACTATTGATTTCAATGATTTAGAGGCCATCGATAATAATGACTTTGCTTATAAATTAAAAGAAAGATTAAAATTAGTTGATAGTACTGTTTTAGATATATCATTACTTTTCGATATCCAGAGCAAATTAAAACAATTAAAAGATAACCTAAATTCATTAACGAACTACAGATAAAAATGAAATGATTAAATTCCTACCAAATATGGATCCTCTTGTTTCTTGGACACATAATTATAAAAGATTGCGCATAGTTACTAAATAAATATATAAGTTTTAGCCTACCAAAAATCCTTAATACTATTGAAAATAAAAGGATAGTATTTATCTTATAGGAAAACCTGTAATCACTAAATCATGATTACAGGTTTTTATTAATTTTCTTTGCTTTTTTATAATTATACTCTAAATCAAGTGACAGTCAGCATTTTGAGAATTGTTAATATTTGACCATTTCCAATTTAAGATAATCCTTATCTTACAAGGGTTAACTTAATTCATTGAATTCATTTTTTTGACCTTATCACTGTTTAAGGGATAAGGGTATGTGTATATCATACTGGATATTATCTAAACCCCATGCAACCTAAAATATTTTTCTTTCTTCTATGAGCCATATCTTATTAAGTTTCTTTTTATACCATTTTAAAATAGTTAAATGCTTCTATAATGGCATATTCTTTTTCTTTTGGGCAATTAGGAACTTTTTCATTACCACTTTTAGAAATATTATAGTTTTGCCTTTCCTTTATACCCATTTTTTCTTTTACTTGTGCTATATATAAACTACTGACTTTTAAACCATATTTATTTAATATAAAATCTTTTATATCTTCATATGTTGGCTTACTCTCTGTACTTGTTAAATCTAATTCATCAAGGTCTAAATTTATCTCTATTTTATCATCTGGTTTTTGTTGGGACAACAAGACAACCGTCTCTACATGAGGAGTCCTAGGAAACATATCCATCAACTTCACCTTATCTATCTTATATC
>CAYLXY010000016.1:0-13749 GCA_964387405.1 uncultured Clostridiaceae bacterium | reverse complement strand
TGCCCCAGGCTTCTTTTTTAATGTATTTAGATAATGTTTTATTTTTATATTCCATATACTTAGTCCAAAGCTCCTTTTATGCTCAGTTACCCTAATGTTTTCATGGTAGATTATTATATTGTTTGGATATACTTTTGCTATTACAAATTTACCTACTAAAGAGTCTGGAACCGAGTATTTATTTTCATCTACAGTTATTACTGAATATTTATTTACTCTTAACTCTACTACTCTTGAAATATCATAGATAGGCATAAGTTTAATTAGATAGGGGAACTCTTCTCCTAATATGTCTTTTGCTGTCTTGTTTTCGTTGTATTTCTGTGGTTTTAAATTTAATTTGTTTAATTCTTCCTCTAAATACTTATTGGCTTCTTCTAAGGTTTCAAATGCATCCTTTTTACTAAATGCCTTTCTTCTTACATATTCTACTGATCTTTCTACATGACCTTTTTCATTTCCACGCCTAGCATTACAAAACCTGTAGCTAAAGCCATAATACATGGATAACTTTAGTAAGTCTTCCGTAGGTTCTTTTTCTGTTCTAGTTACAAATCTTGCTACAGCTACCTTCATATTGTCATAGACTATTTCTTTATGGACACCTCCTACATGGTTAAAAAACTTAACATGAGAATCTAGAAAACTTTCCATCTTTTGATTTTGATAAAGATATGCAAATCTGTAGTTGCCCTTAGCTGTTGTCATTACAGCCATTTGAATATTCTTAGCTTCTCCATCTATTTCTAATTTAACATGTCCCCAGTCAAATTCAACAACATCTCCTAATTCATATTCTTGCCTAATGTATGCTTCCTTCTTTTCATTTAACTTATTTCTTATATAATTACAAACTGTTGAATAACTTATGTCATAGCCTTCCTCTACTAAAGATTCATGTATATCTATTTTCTTCTTTTGTTGTTTACTTTTACCTGTCCTTCTTTTTTCCTCATTTTCCTCTAGATAAAAATCTATCTTATCCATTATTTCCTCTGTTAATTTTACTCTTGTTCTATTACTTGAATCATATTTTGGTGGTTCTATTATTTCTTCAGTTAGTATTAATTTATCACCTTCACCTTCTAGCAACTGGGATCTCTTCTCTTCATATTCCCTAATATATTTTCTGATTGTTTTTCTATCTATTCCAGTTTCCCTATGGATTCCCCATTGAGATTTTCCACCTAAAAATCCATCTATTATTATTTTTTGTTTATCCATTAAACTTATCATCCCCTAGCCCCCTATGAGTTGTCATAGGGATATTATATATTTCCTCTAGGGGAATTTTCAATTAGAATTTGGGGTACTTTTAGCTTATCATAAACAATCCCAGGGGCATATCACACATTGCCTCTGGGATGTTATCACTTCCAAAGTAGTCTACTAATATCATCAAAATCAGTCCATGGTATATATTCAATATTTTCTGCTTCACAATACTTTAATAAACGGTCTTTAGCAAATACTATATCTGATATATTAGCTACAGCCCTATCTGATGCCCCATCACCTATAAATATAACTTTATGACCGTCATGTTTGTACCTTTCATAGTGTAGGACCTTACAATTTCCACAGTATCCTTTTTCACAGCAGTCATTAATACTATGATAGAAATCTACCGTTATGTTATTTTCATCAAAATTTAATTTATTAGCATATACCTCTATATCCTTTATACCATTTTTATTCAAAAAGGGTTTAATACCATTTTCAAATCCAGCACTTAATACTACCAATGGAATATTTAACTCTTTTGCCTTTTTATAAAAACTATAAAAACCCTTTGTTAACTTAATTTCATTTAATATAAATTCCAGATATTCTTCCTCACTAATTTTAATCTCGTTCCAAAATTCAATAAAAAACTCCTTAGAATTTAATCCTTCTTCATTTTCTAAGATTTTCATTATCTCCTCAGTGGCATACTTTTCACCCAATGCATCATTAGTGTCTAAATCAGTTATAGTACCATCAAAGTCTACTAATATAACAATATCTTCTTTAATAATTCCTTCAAGCATTAAATTATCCCTCCAAAATATTTTCATGATAAAAACCTGACTCTATATCTAGATATATCATTCTTAAAAAAGACTAAACCGTTAAAAAGTTTAGTCTTTTTTAAATAGAAAAATTTGTTGTATTAAGCTAAAACTACAATATTAACTTAAATCTCTCTCCATTAATTAATTGAAAACCTAAATATCCAATACTTCCATCTTTTAGATATGCAATACTACTGATTTTGATAATGGGTGAATCAATTTCTAAATTTAATAATGCAGATTCTTCTTTATTTGCTCTTACTATCTCAATTTTTTTTCTAGAATTACTAACCTCAAAGCGATTTTTATTGTATAGAATCTTAAACAGTGAATCACTTAAATCTTCATTTAACAAATATGCATAATCTAGTGAGAAATAATTATCTTCTATAACCATTGGCTCATCATCTACATATCTTAATCTTGATATATAGACTACTTGTGAATCTTTAGGTACCTCAAGTTTACTAGTAATTTTCAGATTTGGTTTAATAATTTTCTTTTCAAGTTCCTTTGCCCCAGCTTTAGCACCCATTCCTTTACACATTTCTGTAAAGCTTTCATATTTCTTTAAGTTCCTATCATATTTTTTTATAGAGACAAAAGTTCCTTTACCCTGAATTCTTTCTATTAAATCTTCTTCCTCAAGTTCCAATAGCGCATTTCTTGCAGTTACTACACTAATATTATTTTCTGCCGCTAGTTTGCGTTCTGAGGGTAATTTATCACCTGGCTTATACACTTTATGCATAATATCTTGTCTTAATCTATCCCTTAACTGCTGATAAAGAGGGACCATATTATCATGTTGCAACATTTATTTTTATTCACCTCTATCCTATAATTATTTTAAACTTGGAAGTCTAATAGTAATTTTTACCATTAATAATATAATACCTCATTTCAACAAAATAAACATTCACAAGTAGCTAATTAATTCTTACTAATAATCAAATTCCCACATATATCTTCTTTTATCCATTGAATGTCCCCTTATATTTGCTAATTTAGAGACTACATATCTCTCAATAGGTAACATTACAACGGAGCTAAAATATTCTGCCACTGAGCTGTCAATTGAATTTAATTTTGTTTCCTGTGCATCCATTATAAATAGTTTTTTTGCAAATTTATTTAAAAAAGTTTCTACTCTGTCATCTAAGTATCTAGTTTTACCAATACTTTTGATTAGTACCATAACTGGCTTTTCATCCGTAATTTCGAAAGGCCCGTGAAAAAACTCTCCACTATGAATCATAGATGCATTTTTCCATTGCATCTCCATTAAGTGGCAGGAAGCCATTGAATATCCTGTACCCCAGCATGGTCCACTTGCTAATACATAAAAGACCTCTTCATCTTTATAATCAATTCCAAACTTTATAGCTCTTTCAGTAATCTTCATTTTTGCATCATCAAATATATCATCTATCTTACTGAATCCATCCATAGCATGATTATAGCTTTCATAGCCTTCAAATTGCTGCAATATTTCGAATCCAAGTCTTAATGAAAGTGATTGATTTGATTTAGAGTATATTTGATTCTCTCCACTTGAATAGATGGCAGTATATTGACCTAATTTAGCCATTTCTGTTTCTTCAGATCCTGTCATAGCAAGCGTAATAGCACCTGCTTCATTGGCAAATTTCACTGCGTCTACAGTTTCTTTTGTACCCTTAAGTGAACATAAAATAACTAAACATCTCTCATCCAAACTTTTAGGATTAGAATAAATAAACTCATTACTAGTAAATGAATCGATGGCAATATTCTTTGCTTCACAAGTCAGTAGATATTTACCAGGATATATTGCAGCAAGTGAACCTCCAAGCCCAACAAAATATACAGCTTTTAAGCCTCCTCTTGCATTCATCTTTTCTTTAATATCACTAATCATACTTTTTATGTGCATAATCTATCTCCTTATTTTGTTTTTGCTATTGCATTTTCTAATGTAATTCCTGAACAATAGGTTAAGATACCATCAAGGTTTTTGAATCCTTCAACATAATCTCCCCTAGCAAAACATTGTTCTCTATAGTTTATATATACAAAGTTTGATTGTTCAAGTGCCCTTTCTCTAAATTCATCATAGATTTCTTGTCTTTTCTCCTCATCTAAAGTTGTTCTACCTAAATCCAACAATCTATCTATTTCAAGATCACTAAACCCTGGGGAACTATTCATTCGCACTGGTCCACTCATGTAATAATTAGTAGCCCAATCCATATCTACAATATTTCCTGCAGTTCCAGATACCAATATTTCATAATCCCCAACATTAGATTTCTCTATACGTGTTGCCCAGTCTGGTAGTTCAACCTCTGCATTAATACCTATTTCTTGCAAACTATTTTGAACAACTAAAGCAGTATCCCTATGGAACTCATATGTTGAACTTGATAATATTTTAGTATCAAATCCATCAGGATATCCAGCATCTGCCAACAGTTCTCTTGCTTTATCTAAGTCTTTACTGAAATAGTCTTCATATTTTCCATCATAACCATTTTGACCTATACGAGTTGGAAAACCATATATCGGTGTACCTCTTCCCATAAATGCTGTGTTTATAACTCCTTCACGATCAACAGCATAAGCTATAGCTTGTCTTACTCTAGGGTCTGATAAAGGTCCTTCATTGACATTAAATTGTAGCATCATAAAAGGTGCTTCAGATATATCTACAATAATATTTGGTTCACTTTCAAAAGCAATTACTTCATTAGAAGGTACGTAATCTATTAAATCTACTTCGCCTGTTCTTAATGCATTTGCTCTAGTCATAGCATCCTCAATAAATACAAATCTTAGACTATCTGTTTCAGGTTTGCCTTCTTTGTAAAAATCATCAAAGGCAGTTAAAATAATTTCTCTTCCTTTTTCCCATGAAGTATATGTGTATGGTCCATTACCCATTGGGTGTGAGTGTAAATCATTATCATTTTCTTCAGTCCATTCTTTTGATACAATAACAGACTCTGGTAATGCCAACATTTCTAAAAATGGTGCTGTAGGGGCCTTTAATATTATATCTACTGTTTTTTCGTCAACAACCTCGCATCCATCTACAACTAGGCTAAAGTCATTCCCAAAGGTTGCACCTACAGATTCATCCATAATTCGTTCTATTGAAAATTTTACATCTTCAGCTGTTACAGGACTTCCATCATGAAACACTACATCTTCTTTAATTTTAAATGTATATACAAGATCGTCATCTGATATTACATAAGAATCTGCTAATTCCATATCTATTTGTTCATCTTCCTGAAATGCGACTAGTCCCCTGTATATATTCTGCTTAATTACTCTTGTAGCTTGTCCAGATTGGATATGAGGGTCCAGAGTTGCTGGCTCAGCACTTAAACCCATAACTAACTCTTCCCTTATATCTTCCTTGTCGTCACCTACTAAATCTTCACTTCCTCCATTTGATGGTTCAGCTGCTGTATCGCTATCTGAAGGTTCACTTGAGCACCCCACCAGTAAATTTAGCATCAATACACATACCAACAAAAATGCTAACGTTTTTTTCATTATATTCCCTCCTCGTTATATTTATAAACTTTCCCTTAATTTAGGGTCAAGTTTATCACGTAGTGAATCTCCCATCATATTCATTGATAAAATCATAATACTTAAACATAAAGCTGGCCAAAGTATATATCTAGGATTAGTAGCTATATAACTTCTAGCTGTCCCAATCATCTGCCCCCATGAAGGTTCTGGCGGTTTAACTCCTAGTCCAAGAAAGCTAAGTCCTGATTCTAAAAGAATAGCATTTGACATAGTTAGACTAATTTGAATAATTAATGGTGATAGAACATTTGGAAATATGGATTTAGACATTATTCTTACTGTACTAGCCCCAATTGATTCTTCGCTTTCTACATATTCCATTTTAGCAATTTGTAGTGTTGAAGAGTATGCTATCCTAGTAAAATGTGGTAAATATAGTATGCCTATAATAATTACAAGATTTCCTACACCACCACCAAATAATCCCACAACTAACATAGCAAGTAGTATAGATGGAAAACTCAATATTACATCCATTGACCTCATGATTAATTGACCAACGATTTTACCTGTGTAACCAGCCGCAATTCCAAGAATACTTCCCCCTACAAAGGCTATAAGGGTTCCCACAAAAGCAACAGTTAATGAAGGTTTTAAACCTACCAATAGCCTTGAATAAATACATCTACCATATTCATCAGTTCCTAAAGGATACTCTTGAGATGAGTTTTGCAAAATATATGTTGTATTCATTTCCAAAGGATCATTAGGAGCTATATACTTCCCAAAAATTCCAACCAATAACAAAGTAGCTATTATAATAAAGCTAATTGCAAATCTTGGATCTTTAAAATATAATATTGTTTTTTTCATGTCTCTCCTCCTTACCTAGCCCTCGGATCTAATAATCCGTATAATATATCAACAATTAAATTTGTAATTATGAATATCATTGACATTACCAGTATACAGCCCTGTATAAGAGGATAGTCTCTAAAGTTTATTGCTCTTACTAGGAGAGTAGATAGCCCTGGCCAATTAAATACTGATTCAACTAAAACTGTCCCTCCCACAAGAGTACCCAGTTGTAATCCTATTATTGTAACAATTGGGATCAAAGCATTTCTCATAACATGTTTATAGACCACTGTTTTTTCAGTCAATCCTTTTGCTCTTAAAGGTTGTACAGAACCAGATGACAATGCTTCTAATACAGACGATCTAGTCATTCTAATAATTGAAGCTGCTAAACCTAATGCAATGGTAACACTAGGGAGTATTAACCTAACGATATGTTCTCCTGCATCTTTACTAAAATCAAAATAACCACTAGGAGGAAGTGTAGATATATTCAAATCAAATATATTTAAGGCAAATATCATTACAAAAACCAATCCCAAAACATACACTGGTACGGAAATTCCTAATGAAGAAAACCACATTAGTAGATAATCAATTACTTTGCCTCTCTTTAAAGCTGCTATGACTCCTAAAGGAATTCCAATTATAGCTGCCAATGCTAATGAAACTAATGCTAATTCTATAGTCTTGGGTAACCTAATACCAATTGATTCTACAACTGGTATACGCTCGCTATAGGACATTCCTAAATCGCCCTTTAGTGCATTAATCATCCAGTCTTTGTATTGAATCAATATTGGTTTATTTAGCCCTAATTCTTCTCTTAGGTTTTCTACTACTGCTGGATCAGGAGCTGTATCAGTCCCAAGCATTTGTAATACTGGATCTCCTGGCATTAAATGCATCATAAAGAATACTATAGTTGCAACACAAAAGATTAATATTGCTGTTATTCCTAATCTTTTAAGGATGAACTGTTTCAAATCACATCACCTCCTGAATATAAATGACACGCAACTAAATGATCATCACTTTTTTCAGTTAGTTTAGGCTCTAGATTATGACAAATATCCATAACATAGCTACATCGAGTAGAAAATTTGCAACCTTTGGGCAAATCTGTTGGATTAGGAATATCACCTTTTAAGATAATTCTCTCTTTAGTCTTATCAAAATTTGGTTCAGGTATAGCAGATAGCAAAGCTTTTGTATAAGGGTGAAGTGGGTCATCATATAAATCTTCACTTTTTGCCTGTTCTACAATAGATCCAAGATACATAACACCCACTCTATCAGCCATAAAATTAACAACTGACAGATCATGTGATACAAAAATATATGTAAGATTAAATTCTTCTTGTATATCTTTTAAAAGATTAAGTATCTGTGATTGTATTGAAACATCCAGTGCAGATACAGGCTCATCACATATTACCAGACTTGGATTTAGAGCTATGGCTCTTGCTATAACAATTCTTTGTCTTTGTCCACCAGAGAACTCATGAGGATATCTATCAAAATAATTTTTACTCAAACCTACTAAATCCATTAGTTCAAGAACCCTTTCCGTAATTTCCTGCTTATTTGAAATCTTATGAACAATTAATGGTGCAGAAATTATACTCTTAACAGATTCTCTCGGATTAAGTACCGAGTATGGCTTTTGAAATATTATACTCATTTCTTTCCTATACTTAATCATTTCTTTGCGTTTTAGATAAGTTATATCTGTGTTATTAAATACAATATTTCCCGCTGTAGGCTCAATAAGTTTTAAAATAGTTCTGGCTAAAGTACTTTTACCACATCCAGATTCTCCAACTATTCCAAACGTCTCTCCTCTTTTTATATTAATAGATATATCATTAACTGCACGTACCTCACCTTTTTCATCAGAAAACAATCCTTTTCGAATTGGAAAATATTTTTTAATATTAGTTAACTCTAAGATGTTTTCACTCAATTGTTAGTCCCCCTTCTTTTACTTCCAAAGCTCTGTGGCATCTAACAAAATGGTCTTTTGTTAATTCTTGTATGTTTGGCTCTTCTTCAATACATTTTTCAATTGCAAAAGGACATCTATTTGAAAATCTACATCCAATTGGCATATCATTTATATCTGGAACCATACCTTCTATACTATAAAGTCTCTCTTCTTTACTACCTAATACAGGAAGTGATTTTAGTAAACCTAAAGTATATGGATGGTATGGATTATTGAAAAGTGATTTTGTTGGAGCTTGTTCCATAGATTTACCAGCATACATTACAATAACATTATCTGACATATCAGCTACTATTCCTAAATCATGTGTGATAACAATTATCGAAGTATTATAATCTCTTTGAAGTTTTTTAAGCAAATCGATGATTTGTGCTTGTATTGTCACATCTAATGCTGTAGTAGGTTCATCAGCAAAAATTAATTTAGGACTACAACTTATTGCAATAGCAATCATAACCCTTTGACACATCCCACCAGATAACTCAAAGGGATATGAATTAAATACCCTTTCAGGATCAGATATTTCCACATCCTTAAGCAGTTTCAACGCCATCTCTTTTGCTTCTCGTTTTGAAATATGTTTATATGTAGTTATAGCCTCCATTATTTGACTACCTACTGTAAACACCTGATCAAGAGACATTATTGGATCTTGGAATATCATTGATATATCGTTCCCTCTAATTTTACACATTTCTTTTTCACTTAACTTTAGAATATTTCTATCTTCAAATTCAATTTTTCCTGCCTCGATAATAGCTTTTTCTGGTAGTAATTTCATAGCAGAGAGGGCAGACATGGTCTTCCCACTGCCACTCTCTCCAACTATTCCAAGTGTCTTACCTCTATCAACAGAGAAAGATAAATCATCCACTGCAGCAAAACTTTTTTTCTTGTTTTTAAAGACAGTTTTCAAGTTAGATACAGTCAGGAGTTTTTCATTCATTTCAATTCACCATTTTCTCTTAATTCTTTTGTTGATTTTTCATCTATAATATATTTATTATTTACACACTTTATTTTAACTCCATATAGTTCCCTAGCTTTGTCCACTGAAACTTTTTTCTCAATGATATCATTCAAGACCTTATATTTATTACGATGTAATGGATTACCATATCCACCAGATCCAGGTGTATAAACTTTAACAATATCTCCCTTGTTCAAAGGAATATCAGTACACTTTGATGGCAATATATTTTTCTCACCTTCCTTAGGTATAAGTTCATACATACCACAAGCACCTTCTTTACCATCTTTTATTCCCCATGGTGCAAATTTGTGTCTATCTCCTAGTCCAGTATATTTAACATCATCATACATGGTTTCAAACTCACGAAGAATTCCTAGTCCACCACGATTTTCTCCAGCTCCTCCGCTATCTTGCCTAAACTCGTATTTATTAACCATTACTAAGGGAAATTCCATTTCTAATGCTTCAATTGGGAGGTTAGAAGTATTAGTCATGTGTACCTGAACACCACTTAAACCATCAAAATCTCTACTAGCTCCTGACCCTCCTGCAATAGTTTCTAAATATACATAAAATACATCCTTCTCTATAGGGTCATTCCCTGAAAATATGGCAGATGTTACGCTACTATTGCAACATCCCATTGCCCGATCGGGTATCACATCAGATAATGCACCAAATATTACATCTACCACTCTTTGACAAGTATCTATTCTAGCTCCTACAGGTGCTGGTTCTTCTGCATTAATTATCAATCCTTTTTCACATACCACATTAAAAGCTCTATAAATTCCTGCATTAGATGGTATATTAGGATCAATTAGTGTCTTTAAGGAATAAAACACCGTAGCTAAAAGCCCATTATAGGTTACATTGATTGGACCATTAACTTGTTTACTCGTACCTTTGAAATCAAGGGTCATATTATCACCATTAATTTCAATACTAACTTTTATTGGAATAGGATCTGGTGAAGCTACACCTCCATCATCCATATAATCTTTAAAAGTATAAACACCATCTGGTAGTTTTTGAATACCTGCTTTTAATTTGGTATAAGCATATATTTGTAAATCCTTCATACTTTTGGTTAAAACCTCACCATATCTACTATGTGTTTCAAGAAGTCTTCTGATTCCAACTCTATTAGCTGCAATTTGTGCCTTCAAATCGCCTTCTCTTTCATGAGGAATACGGCTATTAGATGTCAAGATTTTTACAATATCTTCATTAATTTTATCTCTTTCACATAGCTTAACTATTGGTAATTTTAGACCCTCTTGAAAAATACTATTGGCATCTCCTGAAGTTGAACCAGGTACTTTGCCACCTACATCACTATGGTGAGCTAGATTTGCTATCCAGCATATCAATTCATCTCCAGAAAATACAGGTGCTACTACTGTAATATCAGGTAAATGCGTACCCCCTCCTCCATAAGGGTCATTTCCCATAAACATATCCCCAGGTTCAATATCTTCTATATCATAGTTTTGTAACACTTCATTAACAATGCCCAACAATGATCCCAAATGCATAGGGACATGCTCAGCCTGTGCTACCAAATTACCTTCAGCATCAAAAATCGCTGTTGATAAATCTCTTCTTTCCTTTATATTAGTTGAATAAGCACTTTTAGTAATTACAACTCCTATTTCTTCTGCTATAGATAATAATAAGTTACCAATAATTTCGGTTGTAACAGCATCAATACTAGCCATGATTTACACCTCCTCGTAATTAACTATTAAGTTTAAATATGGATCAACATATGAACACCATTTTGGCGGGATAATACAGGTTGAATCCATCTGCTCTATGATAGCTGGTCCACATATTTCATATCCTATAGGTATATCATTCCTATTATAGATTTTAGTTTCTGTATAATTATCATCATAATCAAATCTGACTTCTCTAATCTCTATTGGCTTAGGTGCCTTTGCATTGTCGTCAATAGCTAAAGGTTTTAGATTTGGTTTTTCGATAATACCGATAGCCGCTGATCTATAATTTACCATCTGTATATTTTTAGTTTTATCACAATAACCATATAACTTTTCATGTTCTAAATGAAACTTGTCCTTAATTTCTTCAAGACTTTGAACATTAAATTCCTCACTAGAAAATGTAATTGGAATTTCATAATTTTGACGTTCATATCTGCAGTCAATGGTTTTTTCAAATAATCTATTCTTCTCATCAATATTTTCAATATCTAGCATTTCATCACCTTTTTTATAAAGGTCTTTGAAAATTTCATTTACCTGTTCAATATTTGATTCTTCTGCAAGCATAATCCTTGAAGCGCTAAAATCAAATCTTGTATCAGCCATTAGTAATCCTAAGGAACTAAGAGTACCAGGTGAAGGAGGCATGATTACCTTTTTTATTCCAAGTCCTAGTGCTATCTCACATGCATGGAGAGGACCAGCACCGCCAAACGCCATTAGAGCAAATTCCCTAGTATCATACCCTTTTTCTACTGATACCACTCTAATCGCCCTTATCATATTAGAATTCACAACAGAAATAATGCCAGCAGCAGCAGCCTCTATGCTTAAGTTCGATTTGGTAGACAGCTCATTGTAGATAGCATCTTTTGCCAGTTTAATATCTACATCCATTTTTCCGCCTAATATTTTCTTAGAATTTAATTTGCCTAATACTATATTTGCATCAGTAACTGTAGGTAATGTACCTCCTTTTTTATAGCAAGCAGGACCAGGATCAGCGCCAGAACTTTCAGGTCCAACTTTTAAAGCTCCACCCTCATCTATATGGGCTATAGATCCACCTCCAGCCCCTACAGCATTGATATCAATCATTGGTATTCTTGCTGGATATCCTACCACAAATCTTTCATGGGACACTTTTAGCTGTCCATCTTCTATAAGACTTATATCTGCACTAGTACCTCCCATATCAAAAGTAATTATTTTATTGACTCCAGATTGATTACCTATATAAGATGCTCCAACAACACCTGCACTTGGTCCAGATAATGCAGTTTTAATTGGGCTATCGATAGTTTCTGAAATAGAAATAATAGCCCCATTTGATTGAGTCACATATGGCTCTATAGAGATACCTGCTTGTTTTACAGAGTTTTGAAAATTATTCACATAATTCTTCATCACAGGTCCTAAATATGTATTTAATACAGTAGTGCTCATTCTTGGATATTCACGAAATTCACTTACAAGCTCATGAGATATAGTTACATAAGCATCAGGATAAATATCATTAATTATTTCTTTGATTCTTTTCTCATGTTTTGGATTAATAAATGAAAAAAGAGTACAAACTGCAATTCCATCTACATTTTGTTCCTTAAGATACTCTACTACCTCTTTTACATTACTTTCATCCAAAGGAACCTTAACTGTACCGTCAAATAATATCCTTTCTTCAACTTCACATTTTAACCCCGCTGGAATTAACATACTAGGTTTTTGCTTTAATAAATCATATAATGAAGGTCTTTTCTGATCTCCTATCTCCATTAAATCTTTGAAGCCTTCAGTTGTAATAATACCAATTTTAGCTCCCTTTTTTTCTATCAGAGCATTGGTAGCCACAGTAGTACCATGCGCTAAATATATTACTTCTTCTGGTGAAATATCGTTTTCCTTAAGGATATGAATTATCCCACTTATTATAGCCTTTGAAGGGTCTTCAGGAGTTGAGCTATGTTTGTAGTTAAATATTGTTTCATTTGTAGTATCAAAAATAGTAAAGTCTGTAAACGTACCCCCTACATCTACACCAATCATGTATCCCATAAATTTTTCCTCCTTTAATTAATAATCTTTTTTATACTATTTCAGTTCCATATCCAAATGCTCCCATAGTCATACAGGTCTTTGCCGCAAAACTATTAGCATTATCAATACATTTATTAACCAATTCATTATATTTCTTTTTACTCATTTTTTCATTCTTTTTCTTTCCAATAGATGATACATATGAAGTGACAAATGCAGCTGCATAAGAATCGCCTGCTCCCAAAGTATCCACTGCCTCCACCAACTTAGGTTTTGATAAGAAAAACATATCACCATCATAAATAATAGCTCCATTAGCACCTCTAGTAGCAACTATAATATTTGCTCCATAATCATTCATAGTCTTCAATATTTCTTTAATATTAGCTTCAGATAAATCTGAGCAGGATATAAAAGCGAAATCAATTTTTTCGCATATTTTTTTAGTTGTTTCGTAATACTTCCAAGATGTTGAAAAATCATAGGATACAATAGCGTCTAATGTAGTTAATTTATCTAATTGATTATTTATATAACTATTATTACTTGTATGAATAATATGAA
>CAYLXY010000015.1:0-13865 GCA_964387405.1 uncultured Clostridiaceae bacterium | reverse complement strand
CCTATTATTACTTTTACACCTGGATAAATAATTACAGAACTATGTATTTTACCATTCTTATTATCATGAAGTTTTTCTGATAATATTTCTAGTTCTTCCATGATAAGATTCTTTTTTTGCTTTAATACTTCGTAGGTTTTTAATGATTTAATTAATAATTCCTGTTTATTTTTAACTAACTCCCCTTGTTTAGACATCTTAGTTAATAAATCAACAGCCTTTTTTGAACTTTCAATGTTTTTTTCAATATTTTCAATTTCTGATTTAAGATGTTCATACTTATCCTTTTCTTCTGGATCTATTCCTACTTCTATAGTAGTATTGGTCCCCATATTAGAACCTATAATATTTGCTCTTACTTCCTCACCAGCTTTTATACTTCCACCTACTATCAATCCTTTTTTTCCTTTTACTATAACTTTGTTTTTAGCAATAATATCACTGTGTAGTATTACATCAGCCTCAACATTACCTGCAGATCTTATATTAGCATTTTCAACATATTTAGATTTAAAATCACCCAAACAATGTAAATATGCATTATTATTACCTTGTATTCCTCTGTGAATTGTAATATTTTTTTTAGAAATTAATGTTGCACTCTCTACTACACCAAAAACTTCAATATCTCCTTCAGCTTCAACTTTAAAACCTGTCCTTACATTTCCTTTTATATTAACCTTACCATTAAATTGAATATTTCCTGTTTCATTGTCTACATTTCCACTAATAGTTATAACTTCATCAACATAAACAGTATTATTTGAAAAATAAACTTCTCCGTCTTTACTTGCATAAATTTTAGAACCATCTTCACTTTCTCTTACATTTTTCCCTTTTTTTACAAAAATTGGGTTTCCCTTTTTTGAAATAATTTCATGTCCATAAACATCCATACCACTTATACCTTCGGTAGGTGGGATAATTTCAATTACTATATCATCTGTTCTTACATTACGAATTTTATTTAAATTTTTATAGTCAATACGTCCATCTTTTTCAACAATACTTGGTCCTTCCAATTCATCATCAAAATTATATATGATTTTTCCATCATCACCATTTATAGGCAATTTTCCTTCTGCTACTATTATTTTCTGATTAAATATTTTATTTTCCACTACTTCTTCTATTTTTTCTTTGTTTATCCCAAAAACAATACCTTCTTCTTTTAATCTTTGGACTATCTCAGAAGCTGATAACACTTTGCCCCCTATTGGTTGTGTTAGTAATATAACTGTTTCAAGTTTGTTTTTATTGGTATATACATGTAACTTGCTATCAATCAAAATCTCTTCTTGATAAGGAGCAATCTTTTGTGCAAACTTTTCTTCATTTTCTATTAGTTCAACTATTTTCCCATAATCATAATTTTTTACAGATCTCTTATTTAAAAAATCTATAATATCACTTGTATTATCTTTTAATTTTTGGGGAAGAGTAAGATAAACACCATCTGAGCGATAATCTAATTTAATTTCATCTTCTACTTCTTCAGTAGGTGGATAATCATCCTTCTTTGGAGTATCTTCATTAACATCAATATTAATTATTGGTGTTATTTTCAATTTATATGAACCTTTTTTAAATAGGAAGCTTTTCTTTTCTTCTATAATTTCAACTTCAACATCATTTTCAGTAAGATTTAAAATATTCAAGCCTTTAAATAAAGCATCTTCATAACTGCTTTCTTCAACAATTATATATTTTTTAGTCATAATTGTCCTCCTTTTATTATGCTCTATTCTTAATAAGTTTAGACCTTAGTCTTGAAATAGCCTTTGAATGTAATTGAGATATTCTAGATTCAGATACTTCTAAAATAGATCCTATCTCTTTATATGTTAAGTTATTATAGTAATATAAGGATATGACTTGCTTTTCTCTGTTTGGTAAGTTATCAATGTTGTCCTTAAGTATATCATGACTCTCTTTTATGCATACTAATTCTTCAGGTAGAGGATCTGATTGTTCCCCTTTTGGTATTATATTATTTTCAAATACAGTTTCCTCTAGTGAAACTACATTGAAAGAATTAGTTTGCATTAATATGTTTTGTAATTCCTTAATAGTAATTCCAAGCTCTTCTGCAACCTCTACATCAGATACAGAACGACCTAATTGATTTTCTAACTTGCTAAAAGCATCGTCAACTTGTCTAACTTTTTGTCTAACAGATCTTGGAATCCAGTCTAATGATCTTAATTGGTCTATAATAGCACCCCTTATACGTATTTGAGCATAAGTTTCAAACTTAACTTCTTTATCTAAATCAAATTTTTCAATTGCATCTATTAGTCCGAATATACCGTAACTTACCAAATCATCGTATTCCACATTTGTACCATAAGATGTGTATAGACGTCCAGCGATAACTTTTACTAGTTGTATATATTCTTCTATCAACTTTGACTTTGCTTGTAAATCTTTGTTTTTCTTATAATTATGCCACAGGGTCATTATTTCCATTTAAAATCCTCCTGGCCTTATTCGATTTTATAGTTAAACCATTAAATTTCATGTGTACCATGTCCTATAGTTTTAATAATTAATTTACCATTAGTAGTATGAAATTCAATAGTTCGACCATAGTTTCCACCAGTATCTTCTGCTATAATAGGTATATTTAATGAGTTTAATGTTTCTTTAGTTGCCAATATATTCCTTTGACCTATTTTCATCATATCATTATTAGATTGAAAAGAAAACATTTGACTTCCACCAGTAATTTTTGCTATAATTCTAGATTTTTGACAACCTTTTCCTAACATTTTATCAAATAAGAACTGTATTCCAGTGTCTGCAAACTTAGCTTTATTACTATTATTTTTTATCTGTTTGCTGCTGGGAAGCATAATATGAGCTAATCCTCCAATTTTTATGGTCGGATCATATAAAATAATACCTACACAAGAGCCTAAACCTAATGTGGTTAAAATACCTGGTTCTTGTATTATATCGAGTTCGGCCATACCGACCTTAATAATCCTTTGCATTTACATATACACTCCTAGACTATTTAATAAAGTTGTAAACGAATTTGCTTCTGGAATTAGTATAAAGTTACCTTTAACCATATTATCTCCATCTTCTAATATAGTTTCAACTAACAAAACTTTATCTCCCATAAAACCAAATTGTATTGCAGGTACACTTAATATTGCCCCAGCCATGTCTACACTTATTGATGGTACAGATATCCTTATATTTAATCCGGTTAAAGATGAAAGCGAAGAGACATATGCACCTGATAATATATTACCTATTTCTTCTAAAGCAGATTTATCCATATCATCTAGTATTTCAGTGTGATCTTGTCTATTCATTAAAATATTTGTTAATGTTTTTGCTGACGATATGTCTAATAAAAACATAATGTTTCCTTCAATATCACCTTCAATTTCAAAATACACACCAGAAACTAAAACTTCTTCTCCACCTAAAATTGTACTAACATCACTTAAATCTAAAATTTTAACAGATGGTACACTCATATCTATTTTTTTATTTATCATACTAGCTAATGCAGTTACGGCATTTCCCGCACCAATATTCCCTATTTCTTGTAATACATCTAAGTGTAAGTTATTTAAACTTTCTATTGATAAATCCATTATCCTCACCCCTTAAGTATCCATATTATTTGTAAAAAGTTTAGGGATATTTAATATAATTATCATTCTTTCACCAGATTTTCCAATACCTTCAATATAATCATCTTCAAATGAACTCATTAAATCATAGGTTTTATCAATTTCTTTCTCATCTAAAGTTACTACTTCAGAACATGAGTTAGCTAATATTCCTATACTTACCTCATCAACAGTTATTACTATTATTCTACTATCTTCTGTTATGGAGACATCTTCTAATTGAAATCTTTTGCATAAGTCTATTACAGGTATTACCTCTCCTCTTAAATTCATTACTCCATCTATATAATGGGGTACATTAGGTACTCTAGTTATTTCTGTAAATTTTTCAATTGTTTCAACATATTCTATAGATACCCCATAGCTCTCTCCATTTAACTTAAAAACAACATATTGACTTGTTGATCCCATATTATTTCACCTCCAAGATTAAAAATATGAATTTGTATCTACTATTAATGCTACAGAACCGTTCCCTAAAATTGTTGCTCCAGCAATTGAAGGTACATTAGAAAGATATTTACCTAATGATTTAATTACAATTTCCTGTTGACCTATTAAACTGTCTACAATTAATCCAGCATCCTTATCTCCTTTTTTTACAATAACTACAACTACCTCTTCTTCCATATCATTAGGAGATTCATTCTCTTTTGGTACATTTAATAACTCTGAAAGTCTTAATATAGGTAATGTTGTATCTCTATATAAGACAACTTCACTGTTTTGAACTTTACGTATACTACTTTCGTTTATAGTTGTAATTTCTTTTATGGAGTTTAAAGGTATAGCATATTTTTCAGAGCCTACTATTACTAGTAAAGCCTGTATGATTGCTAATGTAAGAGGAAGTCTAATTACAAATTTAGATCCCTTTCCTTGTTCGGAGTTTGCCTCTACTACTCCACCTAATGATTCAATTTTAGTTTTAACTACATCTAATCCTACCCCACGTCCTGATAAATCGGATACTTCTTCAACAGTACTAAATCCTGGATTAAATAATAATTGTATGGACTCCTTGTTATCCATTAATTGTATTTCTTGCTCTGTAACTATTCCTTTTTCAATGGCTTTTTTTCTGATTTTTTCAACATCTATTCCACTTCCATCATCTTCTACTTCTATTACTACGTTATTACCATCTGGATATGCTGAAAGCTTAACTGTTCCAGTTTTTTCTTTTCCTAATTCTATTCTTTTTTCTATTTCCTCAATACCATGGTCTATAGAATTTCGTATCAGATGAATAAGAGGATCTCCTATTTCATCAATTACAGTTCTATCCACCTCTGTTTCCTCACCAGACATAAGTAAATTTATATTTTTACCTAAGTCTTTAGATAAATCCCTTACCATCCTAGGGAAACGATTAAATACTCTTTCTATTGCAACCATTCTAACTTTCATTACTGCATCATGTAAGCTTGTAGTAATTCTTTCTAGATACTCTATTGTTTCAGCTGAATTTTGCTTTTTTTGATCTTCTCCAATATCTTCTAATCGTGTTTTTATAATTATAAGTTCACTTACTAGGTTCATTAAATTATCTAAACGATCTATATCAACTCTTACAGTTTTGCTAGTTCTAGTTCTTTTGTTTGTAACTTCTTCTTTTTTGTTCTTTTGATCTTCTTTTTCAATGTTTTTTCTAGTATCTTGACCAACTGAAGTATCTGGATATGCCTCTTGAGATATTTCTATATTTTCTTCTAATAGTGGAATTATTTCTATAGATTCAACTTCAGATATACCGCTTAGTTCATTATAAATAAACTCATCATCCTTTTCAGATATTACTACCAATTCAAAAGATAGGTCAAATTTCTCATCTTCAATATCTTCTATGCTAGGATTGGATTGAACAATATCTGAAAACTTCTCAAGTGTATTGACAACTATATAAGCCCTTGCTGCTTTTAACATACATTTACTATCTAGTTTTACTTTTATTAAACTTACATTTGAGCCGTCTTTTATAGCTACAGATACTACATTATTAACATATTCATTAAATTGAACAGTAGGTTCCAATGTTTTTTCTTCACTAAAACTTGAATCTTCATCCTTTATATTAGAATCTTTATCTTCTAGCTTTATATTATGTAATTTGTTTATTAATTCTTCAGCAGTATCTTCTCCTTCTTTGCCATAAGCTTCAACATTATTTATATAGCTTTCTAATTTATCAAAACATTCAAACAGTAAGTCTGTTATATCCATATCTACTTTCATATTACCTTTACGAATGTAATCTAAAACATTTTCCATTTCATGAGTTAAATGGGCTATATTATTGTAGCCCATAGTAGCTGACATACCCTTTAGTGTATGGGCTACTCTAAAAATATCATTTAATACATTGATATCTTCAGGGTTGTTTTCTAAATATAGTAAATTCGAATTCATATTCTGTAAATTTTCCTTTGATTCTTCAATAAATATTTCTAAATACTGATTCATATCCATAGAACTACACTCCCAACTTTTTTAGTATATAGTTTGTAATTTCATATAGTGGGACAATATCATCAACAACTCCCATATTGATTGCACTTCTTGGCATACCGTAAACTACACTAGATTCTTGATCTTGTGCAATAATATAGCATTCTGTCTTATCTTTAAGCTCCTTTGCTCCTTTTGCACCATCAGATCCCATACCAGTCATAATTACACCTATTATATTTTTATTAATATTTTCAGCTACAGATTTAAATAAAACATCTACAGAAGGACGGTGACCTGATACCTGCTTAGCTGTAGATAAAGATAAAAACACATCTTCATTAGATACTTTATTTATTTCTAAATGATAGTTACCTGGTGCAATATAGGCATGTCCTGGAAGTACTTTTTCCTTATCTTTAGCTTCTTTTACTGTAATTTCACACATATTATCTAGTCTTTCTGCTAAAGATTTTGTAAATCCTGGGGGCATATGTTGAACTATTAAAATACTTGCTGGTATATCTTTTGGGATTGATGTAAGTAGATACTGTAAAGCTCTTGGACCCCCTGTAGATGTTCCTATTAAAATAAAATAATCTTGCTTTTTGAATTTTCTTATCTTCCTATAATTTTTAGATAAATAAGGTTTATTTGATTTTATAGATTGACTTTTATTTTCAAGCTTTACTTTTGAAGCAACTTTTACTTTATCAAAAAGTTCTTTTTTTAGCTCATCTATATTAATTTTAAAAACACTAGATGGTTTTTGAATAAAATCAACTGCTCCTAGATCTAGTGTTTTTAAAGTAGCTTCAGCACCATCAGATGTTAAACTACTCAACATTATTACTGGTACAGGATGATTTTTCATGATTTGACTTAATGCCTCTATTCCATCTAAAACAGGCATCTCAATATCCATAGTTACCACATCTGGCTTTAAAGTTTTTACAAGCTCTATAGCTTCTTTTCCATTTTTTGCAACTCCTATTACCTTAATAGTTTTACTGCTATTTAATATATCTGTTATAATTTTTCTCATAAAAGCAGAATCATCTACAACGAGTACTTTAATTTGATTATTATTAGCTTTCATTCTTATATCAATCCTTTTTTACGAAGCAGTCGTTGTTTTTCAAAAATAAAAGCAAAAATCTTATCTTCATTTGTTTGTTCAATATTTTTAAATGCAATTCCTAATTCATAGGCATTTGTTGTTTTATCTTTAATAACTCTTACAACACTACTCTCTAATGTAATTACATCCTTTTCATTTAAGTAAAGATTTGTTTTTATAACTTCTCCTTCTTTTATCTCTTTATTGCATACTGCTTTAATACCACCTCCACTTAGGTCTTTAGTAACACATTCTATGGTTAATATTTCATCTTCTTGTTTTCTTTCTATAACTACTTTCATAACTACAGGAAGCCTAAAATAATTTCTACGTTGAATTTTTTTAAGTTCACTTGTAGGTTTAATTGAGAAAGTTACCATATCTTTTTTATTTTGTTCAATTACTTCAGCAAAAAATTGAAATACTCCTGAATCTCTATAGAAAAAGATACTGATTTTTTGTCCATCTTTGAGTAAATATTTTTTCCCCTTATACATTGGAATAGATATATATATATTCTCACCATGTAAGTCTACAAGTTGAGAATTTAATATGCTTTTTTTATCTAATAAAATATTACCCTCATAGCGTTCTATATTAAATTTATCTCCTATTTTTAATTGTGAGATTAGATCCATGAAATACCTCCTATCTGAAAAAACCAACTACTCTCTTAAAGAAACTATCAATTCTTCTGTTATTTTTTGTATCTGCTTCTCTTTCATTTATAATTTTTATAGCTATAGCTTTAATATTTTTACTTACAATGCTGTTAGGATATTCAATAGTAAAGGGTGTTTGTTTTTTTACTGATCTAGTTACACTAACATCCTCAAATACATAACCTAATTTCAATAAATCCATTGACAAGAAACGCTTTGCTGCATTTTTTAATTTTTCAAAAGCTATATTACCTTCTGTTATATTCTCTATCCTATTAACTATAACCTTTATTTTTTTGTTTTTCTCTTTTGAGTTTATAGTTTTAATCATTGCGTAAGCATCTGTAATTGATGTAGGCTCTGGTGTAGTAACAACTATAATTTCTTCTGCTGCAAGTACAAATGAAAGAACAGAGTTCGATAGACCTGCTCCAGTATCTACTAAAATAATATCTGCATAATTATTTATAGGATGAAGTTTTTCAATTAACAATTCAATAGATGATATAGGCATATCTACTAATTCTATTACTCCCGAACCTCCTGATATAATTTTTATATTATTAGGACCAGTTATCATAATATCTTCAACTGACATATTATTATGAATAAGATCAAGCAGTGTATAACTAGGTATTGTACCCAGTACTACGTCTATATTTGCTAATCCTAAATCCGCATCTATTATAACGACTCTCTTGTTCAACTTACTTAATTCTATTGCCAAATTTATAGTAAAGTTAGTTTTACCTACTCCACCTTTTCCACTAGTAACACATATTATTCTAGCTTCCTTAGTAACTTCTTCATTTTTTGAAGAAACTTGTTTAGAAAGTGTTTTTCTTTCCTTGATTAGCTCCCGTAATTTACTGGCTTGATCAATCATATTAAAACTCCTTTAGTAGCATATCTAATATTTTATTTGAAGTTATTACTTCGATGTCATCAGGAACGCTCTGTCCAGTCGTTACATAAGAAAGAAATTCTGGTTCCGTCATTGCAATATTTAAAATAGAACCATAGGTACTTACTTCATCTAGCTTTGTGAATATAATTTTATAATCTTTTAAAAAAGAATATGTGCTTAATATATCCTTTATATCACTGCTTTTAGTAGTAGAACTAATAACTAAATAAACACTTTTGTTTTCAACTTCATCTAAAAGCAATTCTAATTCTTTTACATGTCCATGGTTTTTATGACTTCTACCGGCTGTATCTACCAAAATAAGATCTTGTTTGCCTAGTCGATCAATGGCATCATGTATTTCATTAGATGAATATATAACTTCTAATGGTATGTTTAATATATCGCTATAAACTTTTAGCTGTTCTACAGCAGCTATACGATATGTATCCGCACTTATTAATCCAACATCTAAACCTTTTTCTAAGTTATAATTAGCAGCTAACTTAGCAATTGTTGTTGTTTTTCCTACTCCTGTAGGTCCTATAAAAAATATAATCTTTGAATCTAGGTTTTTATAATCATAAGTAAGGTTTTTAGGTATAAGTTGAGTGAAAAACTCTTTAATAGTTTCCTTATCCTCCATACTCATATCTTTAATATCTTCATTGCAATCATTTAAAATATTAACAATCAAATCCTCATCTATTTCATTGTTTTTTAACATATTATATATATAGTTATTTTTACTATCTTCTAAGGGATCTAGAGTTTTTGATATATTAATATCTTGCATCTGATTAACTACAGTATCTAGCATAGATTTTATATCATTTATCTCTCTGCCTAGATCTTTATCTTTAGATTTAGATTCTACTCTTTTTCTAAGATTTAATTCTTGTGTTTTAGCTATGTTGGAAGTGTCATATTTAATAGTAGGTCTAGGATCTTTTTTAACTGTTTTTTCAGGAGTAGATATAGGCATAGGTGTAGGCAATGGTGTGTCTTCAATAGCTGCCACTACTTCAATTATTGGTCTTTTAAATAAACCTAATATTCCTTTGGGCTTAATTTTTCGCTGATGAAGAATTACAGCTTCTGATCCTAATTCTCCTCTCACCTTGGCTATAGCCTCTTGATTATCATTACCATAAAATTTTTTAACTTTCATCTATATTTTCACCATCCCAACTGATTCAATTTCAACAGATGGATCAACTTCATTATAAGATAAAACCGTTAAATCGGAAGTAAGTTGTTCTGTCAATCTTTTCAAGTATAATCTAACTATTGGTGCTGTAATAATAATAGGTTGTTCACCTAAATTAATTAATTTTTGTAACTGATGAGATAAATTGTTTAAAATTGATTGAATTAAATCCGGCTCCATAGCTATAAATGTTCCTCTATCTGTTTGTTGTATAGATTCCATGATTTTTTGTTCTAATTCTTGATCAATAGTTATTACTTTTGCAGGTTGACTAGTTATAAATTGTTTAGTAATAGCCCTACCTAAAGCTTGTCTTACATATTCGGTAAGCATATCTGCATCTCTAGTTATATTGCAATAGTCAGCTAACGTTTCTAAAATAGTGACCATATCTCTAATTGAAACACCTTCTTTTAATAAATTGTATAAAACTTTTTGAATTTCTCCTATGCTCATTTGTGCAGGAACTAATTCTTCTACTAAAGCTGGATGATTTTCTTTAACATTATCTATTAATTTTTTTACATCCTGTCTTCCTAACAATTCATAGGCATGTCTTTTTACAATTTCAGTTAAATGTGTAGCTATAATTGAAGGAGGATCAACTACTGTATACCCAAAAATTTCAGCTTTCTCCCTTTCTTCCTCATTAATCCATTTGGCTGGCAATCCAAATGCAGGTTCTACTGTGTCAATTCCCTCTATTTCTTCTTCAACCATTCCTGGATTCATAGCCAAGTAATGATCAAACATTATTTCTCCAGATGCTATTTCAACCCCTTTTATTTTTATAATATAATGATTAGGTTCTAATTGAATATTGTCTCTTAATCTAAACATAGGTACTATTATTCCTAGCTCTAAGGCGCATTGTCTTCTAATCATTACTAAACGGTCAAACAAATCTCCACCTTGACTAGCATCAGCTAATGGTATAATTCCGTATCCAAATTCTAATTCTATAGGGTCTACATTAAGTAAAGGTATAACATTTTCAGGTTTTCTTTTTTCATCTGCACTTTCAACAACTTCATCAGGTATTATCTCTTCTTTAGCTTGGATTGCAGTCTTTCTTAAGTTTATACCCAAATATAAAAATATAATAGCTAAAAACATAAAAGGTATACGTGGCAATCCTGCTATAGCAAAGAAAACTAAAACTCCAGAAATCATAAACATTATTTTATAATCATTAAATAATTGGTCAATAAAATCTCTACCTAAGCTTTCCTCAGATGCAGATCTTGTTACAATAATACCTGTTCCTGTAGATATTAATAATGATGGTATTTGACTGACTAAACCATCACCAACAGTTAATATAGTGTACTTTTGAAGAGCACCTACAAAATCTAAATCACCAGTTAACATTCCTATTGCAAATCCAGCTATAATATTAATTAGTGTAATAATAATACCAGCAATAGCGTCCCCTTTTACAAATTTACTGGCTCCATCCATAGCACCAAAAAATTCTGATTCTCTTTGCACATTTTTTCTTCTTTCTTTGGCTTCTTCATCTGCTATAAGACCTGCATTAAGATCTGCATCTATGGCCATTTGTTTTCCTGGCATAGCATCTAAAGTAAATCTAGCTGCAACTTCAGAAACTCTTTCTGAACCTTTGGTTATTACCATAAATTGTACAATTACTATTATTAAAAATACTATAAAACCTACAATAGCATTTCCCTGCATAACAAAGCTACCAAAGGTTTCAATTAAACTACCTGCTGTTCCTGAAGATAATATATATCTGGTAGTAGTAATATTTAGAGCTAGTCTAAATAATGTAGTAATTAATAATATAGATGGAAATATTGAAAACTCTAAGGCTGATTCTGTATACATAGCCTTTATCATAATAAGCAGAGACAGGGCTATGTTAAAGCTCAACAAAACATCAAGAGCACCTAAAGGAATAGGTATAATAATTATTGCTACAATTGCTACTACTGCAAGTGTAACTATAATGTCGCCGAACTTCATTTTTCTGCCCCCTTACTAAACTTCATTATTAATACGATAAACATAAGCTAAAACTTCTGCAACAGCTTGATAAAGCTCTGGTGGAACATACTGTCCTATTTCTACAAGGTCATACAAAGTCCTTGCCAATGGCTTGTTCTCTACTATTGCAATATTATTTTCTTCTGCAATTTTTTTTATATTATTAGCTACAAGATCTTGACCCTTTGCAATAACTCTAGGTGCATCAAATTCTTGTGGATTATATTCAATAGCAATAGCAAAATGAGTAGGGTTTGTAATAATTACATCAGCCTTAGGTACATCTTGCATCATTCTACGCATTGACATTTCTCTCTGTTTTTGTTTAATTTTTGACTTAATTTCTGGATTACCTTCAGTTTGTTTATATTCTTCTTTTATCTCTTGTTTAGACATTTTAAGGTTTTTATTATATTCGTATCTTTGATATAAGTAGTCAAATGATGCTAAAACCGCTAATGCTATAGCTAATCTTATTCCTATATTTGTTGACATTTTTAAAATCAATTCTAATATTTCAATTGTGTCCATGGCTGTACTATTAAGAATTACATAGGCTTGGTTTTTCATGTAACTATAAGCTATATAGCCTACAAGTAATATTCTAATAAAGGACTTTACCGTTTCCATAACTGATTTAAGTGAAAACATTTTTTTAAATCCTTCGATTGGATTTAGTTTTTTTATATCAATATTCAATGGTTTTGTAGTAAAGAGGACACCTACCTGTAAATAACTTGCTATAACACCTACTACTAAACTAGTAAGAGCTATAGGTGTCAAAATTAAAAAAAAATTTATCATACTGTTTATAATAATATTTTGTAAATTTTTAATTGAAAATATATAGTCTACTAGCAAATATTCTTCATAAATATAAGCAGTAGTTCTTTTTAAAGTTTTTCCAATAAATACTCCGGATAAATTTATCATTATAAATACAGCTAAGATTACAAAAGCTGAATTAACTTCCTTACTTTGTAATACATTTCCTTCTTCTCTTGCATCCCTTATCTTTTTGGGAGTTGGTTCTTCAGTTTTTTCCTCAGAAAAAAGTTGTAAGTCAAATTTCAAGTCCATATGATCATCCTCTAGAAAAAATTTGCATTAATTCATATATAGATTGAAACATTTTATCAAATAAACTCTCACTATAGTATGGAAATAATTGTAGAGATACTAATATAATAATAATTCCTATGAAAATTTTGAAAGGAAGTCCTACAATGAAAATATTCATTTGTGGCATTGTTCTTGCTAAAATTCCCAAGACTACATTACCTAAAAAAATAGCAATTAAAATTGGTGCACTCAATTGAAATGCTAATATAAAAATCTCTACAAAAACTTTAACTATATAATTGATTACATTTTGATTTATAGGTATATTAAAACCTATAGGTAATACTTCATAACTATATATTAGACTTTGTATTAATTTGTGATGACCATTAATATTCAGAAACAACAATGTTATTAATATATTATAAAATCCTCCCATTAATGGCATTTGTGCATTTGTTTGAGGATCTATAATATTAACCATTCCAAAACCCATTTGTATATCGATTATTGTTCCAGCAAGATATATAGCAGTAAAATATGTAAATGCAATGAATCCAATGATAATTCCTATTAAAAATTCAGATATAGACCAAAAAATTAGTATTTTGTAATTATCAATTGACAAGTAAAAAGTATCTATCTTTAAAGGTAGTAAAATAAATGCAATAGTTACTGATAATCCTACTTTCATTATTGTAGGTAGATTACTTCTTCCAAATATAGGAGATATTACAAATAATCCTGTTAATCTAACTAATATTAAAATAAATAATTGAAAATTAAGTAAAAT
>CAYLXY010000014.1:0-14002 GCA_964387405.1 uncultured Clostridiaceae bacterium | reverse complement strand
ATACCTTCATCTTCATATTTCACCCTTATAACAAGTGGAGTCAAAGACATATCGGAAGAGTAGCAATATGTCTTTTTTTAACTATTCTTATCAGACTTAAACTTGACAAAGAATATCAGTACTTTATACTAATATTAAGGACATGTAGATATGATAATTTTGTCTGATAAATAGATTAAGAGAGAGGTGTTTATTATTCATTTACTAGTCTTAGTATTAAATGAAGTAGAGTTACTTGACCCAATTTTAGAAGGCTTTATGGAAATAGGTATTTCTGGAGCAACTATCATTGACACAACGGGTATGGGTAGAACCCTTGCATATAGTGAAGATATCCCTATTTTTGGAGGATTACGTAAAGCTTTTGAAAATTGTCATCCTAGCAATAAAACTGTTTTTTCAGTGATTAATTCTGATGAATTGTTGCAAAATGCTATTAAATTAGTAGACGAAAAAATTGGAGACTTAGATAGTCCAGGAGCTGGAATCTTATTTACACTACCTATTAATCATGTAAAAGGATTATCTGGGAATAACAGTAAATAAAAAATACTCATAAGGGGAGACGGTTAAATCATGACAATTTATAGCCAAAGCCTAGGTATAGCAATTATTTTACTCCTAGGTTATTGGGGAGGACGATTAGCGCAAAAATTTAAACTTCCTATGGTTGTAGGATATGTAATAACAGGACTTGTTCTAAGCCCTTCAGTGTTTAATATCATTCCAGAACAATTAAATAATGAATTAGAAATAATTAAAATTTTAGGTTTAGGCATTATCGCATTATTGATTGGTAGTGAACTAGAATTTAAAAAGATAAAAGCCCTTGGCCAAGATATTGTTTGGATAACAATCGTCCAAGTAACAGGTTCTTTTGTGGTTGTTTTTGTAAGTATGTATTACCTTCTTGGTTTACCATTACCTACAGCTCTAATGCTAGGTGCTATGTCTACAGCTACAGCACCAGCATCACCTTTAGCAGTTATTAGAGAATATAAAGCAAAAGGACCTTTTACTAGTACTCTTTTAGGCGTTGTTGCTATGGACGATGCAGTATGTATTATTCTTTTTGGAATTGTATCAGCTATAGTAGCGGTATTACTTAAAGGAGGCACAGTTGGTATTAACAGCTTAATTGCACCTGGTATAGAATTAATAGGGTCTATTGTTTTAGGTGTTATTACTGGTATCATACTGTCTTTCTTTTTAAAATTCATTAATAATCGCCACCAAAAAGTATTGATCTTGGTTGCAATGGCATTACTAAATAGTGGTATCGCTAGTATATTTGATCTTTCACCATTGTTAGTAAATATGGTTACAGGTTGTTTAGTTGCTAACTTGTATGACAAACCACAGGAAATTAACTTTTTAGAGGATATTGAAATATTAGTTTATGTATGTTTTTTTGTTCTTGCTGGTGCTAGTTTGCACTTTGATGTATTACTTAGCAATTGGACTTGGGCAGCAGTTTATATTATAGCCCGAAGTGTCGGTAAGGTAGGAGGAGCATTTTTAGGCGCTCGTCTTTCTGGAGCACCTGAAGTTGTTCAAAAGTATCTTGGCTTCGCTATGTTTTCTAAAGCCGGTGTTACTATTGGACTTATTATGTTGGTCCAAGGACGATTTCCTGAAATTGCTGTAGTAATTACTGCCATAGAACTAGGAGCAATTACTGTATTTGAATTGTTCGGACCTCTAGGAACTAAGTTTGCTTTAATCTCTTCTGGAGAAACATCCATAGCTAAAAATCCAAAATAAATAAATTTTAAAATAAAAACACTTCCTAGATTATAAATGGAAGTGTTTTTTATTTACGTCTTTATTAACACAAGCAAAAGGTCTTGAACTACTGAAAAGTTCATTAGTGAAAAACTTTAATAAGTTATACAATTAAAACATTAAGTGCATAAATAGTGCTGCTATTGGAATAGCTATTATTGTTCTTTCTATAAAACAAATAATTAATTCAGATAATTTTATAGGAAGTTTAGTAGCCATCATTACAACTATTGTTTCAGAGAAAAATATAATTTGTACCATAGAAACTGCAGCAACCATAAACCTAGCGCCAATATGAATTATCTCAACTTTATCTGCAATTAGAAGTACTGGTAAAAACATTTCTGCAATACCTATTGGGAATGATGGTGCTATTTCCACTGCATTTGGTATTCGTAGCAATTGAAGTAAAGGTACAAATAATGCCCCTATCCAAGTGAAAAAAGGTGTGTATTCTGCTACTATTAGTCCAGTTACACCAATAACAGTTAATAATGATAATACTTTAGGAAATACTAAATATCCATCTATTAAACTCGATTTAATCTCTTTGTGTAAATCATTGGCCAAATATGCCTTTTTAATAGCTCTATCTGCACCCTTTTTTATTAAATTTTCTTTTACTTTACTTTGTTTTTTTACAACCTTCAAGTCCTGTTCTCTACCATCAAAGAAAACATTAGGTTTTCTTGATAGGGGTGGAATTCTACACATAACAGCAGTTACTAAAAAAGCCATTAATAAAGAAATGAAATAAACTGGTAAAAAATATTCAGCAAGTCCTGCTGCTTTTATAACCATATAGCCAAACCCGACACTTACAGCACTAAATCCAGTAGCAATTATAGCAGCCTCTTTTTGTGTATATACATTATCCTTATAAAGTCTACTAGTAATCAGAACTGCCACAGATGAAGAGCTTACAAAGGATGCCATTGCATCAATTGCACTATATCCTGGTACTTTAAATACGGGTCTCATAATAGGTTCTAATAATGTACCTAGAAAGTCAATCGCGCCATAGTCTAATAAAAACGGCATAAAGAATGCACCAACGGGAATTATCCACGCTACGGCAAGTACTATAGCTGGTACAACAGTACCACCAGTTGCTGAACTAACTAGCCAGTTAGGACCGGTAAATCCTGCAACTGTAGCATCTAAAGAGTATATTAGAATAAATGCTCCCCCAATTAAATATAAGAAAGGATGTACAAAAGCATCCCCACTATAATACTCTCCTAAAACGCTATCTTTTTTCGCAAAAAACTTTCCGTATACTGATAGTACTCCGTTACCTAATATTACAATTGTAACAGCCCACAAACCTACATTACCTAATATATCTTTAATACCATTGTATATAATACCAAATACTACATCTGTATTTCCCCCCACCGAAACAGGGACAAAAAACACTAAAATTGCTATGGCTGTAAAAAATAAAGCTTTTATTAAACCTTTGTTTCTACTTTTGTCATCTATAATTATAGAGTCAAGAACATTAATATCATTTAGATCCAAATTTTTGGCTTGGGCATCTGCCCTGTCTTTAATATTAATCGTTTTCATAGCCATTTGACCCCCCTTTTTTATTTGTTTCTATTTTTCTTCTGTAATGCTAATATAGATATAAATTCAAATGCAATGTTTGCAGCAAGTAATGTAGTTATCTCATTACTATCATAAGAAGGTGCAACTTCTACAATATCAAAAGCTACAAAATTTAGTTCCTTTAACTCTCTTATCATACTTAAAGTTTCATATGAAGTAAATCCGCCAACTTCAGGTGTACCTGTGCCTGGGGCATACGCAGGGTCTACAAAGTCAATATCAAAAGTTAAAAATACTTTGTTATCCCCTACTCTATCCTTTATTTGTTTTATAGTTTCTTCAAATCCAAGTTCTCTAACCTTATGGGCAGGTATAACTTTTAAGCCAAGCTCAGCAGCCTTCTTAAATTCATCAGGATCGTATAAGGAACCTCTCATACCTACTTGAATAGATGTGTGTGGGTCTATTAATCCCTCTTCAATAGCTCTTCTAAATGGTGTACCGTGGTTATATTGTTCTCCAAAAACTTCTTCATTTATATCAGCATGTGAATCAAAATGTACCAATGAAACTTTGCCATGTTCCTTTGCAACAGCACGTAATTCTGCCAAAGTAATGGAATGATCTCCACCTAAAGCAATTGGTATTACTCCAGCTTCTACTACAGGAGTTAATTCTTTTTCTATATTTTCATATGTCGGTAATATGTATCCAGGAACAACTCCAATATCACCATAGTCTCCACCCTTTAGTTCTTCAAGAATATTAACTTCTAGAATAGCGTTGTTTGGCTTCATCATAACTGAAATATTTCTTATGCCATTAGGGCCAAATCTAGATCCAACTCTAAAAGAACTAGCAGTGTCAAAAGGTATTCCAACAACAACAAAATCCAAACCATCTAAATTCTCAACTCTTTCCATTCTCATAAAATTACCCATGTTACAAAACCTAGGTGAAGAAAGTGCACTTGCAGGTTGTTTTACTAATTTCTTATCCATATTAAACCCCTCCATTTTTTATATTAATCTTGCTACTAATATAATAATGCAATATCCGTGCCATAATAGTTTTATTATAGACAATTTTCATATTATTATGCTAAAATTTAAAAGAGTCTTCCTGTTTATACTATATTAATAGTTTTTTATTTCGCTTTTATCCTTTGCAATTACTAGACTTTAGTGATTTTTGTTAAATTAAAGATGTCCTTATGGTTATAAAAAAATTTAGGACAACTATTTATTTATATTTTTCTAATATAATTTAATAGTTGTCCTAGACACTATATATAAAATTTTTAAATAGAAATACAAGGATTTTATTCCTGTCTAAAGGATTTTATTCCTTATTAAATTCCAATTTCACTCCCCATGCCTTAAATTTTTTACGTATAGTACTGGGGTCTATTTTTAGCAAATTTGCCATTTCCGAAGTACTTCTACTCTTTTCCATAACTTTAATGAGTAAATCTTTTTCATAATTTTCAAGTAACTCTTTATAGTTTATATTATCTAAATCTTGCTTTATATAATGACCATCTAATAGAAAATCTAATCCATTATCTATTAAATCCTCTACCTCTATATGTTCACCACCTGAAGTAACAATTAATCTCTCTATTATGTTTTCAAGCTCCCTTATATTACCTGGCCAATCATGCTTTATTAATAATCGAGTTACTTCAGGTCTTATCTTTTTATTAAATCCAAATTTTTTATTATAATCATCTAATAGTACCAAAATAAGACTAGGAATATCTTCTTTTCTTTCCCTAAGTGGTGGTATATTAATAGGTATTACATTTAATCTATAATATAGATCTTCTCTGAATTTTTTTTGACCTATCATTTCTTTTAAGTCCCTATTAGTTGCAGCAATAATTCTTATATTTGCATCAACAGGTTCTTTTCCTCCTATTGGCATTATCTTCCTATCTTGAATAACACGAAGAAGTTTAACTTGTAGGTCTAAAGGAAGTTCTCCTATTTCATCTAAAAATAAAGTACCAGTGTTGGCAAGTTCAATCAATCCAACCTTGCCTTCACTACTAGCCCCAGTAAAAGCCCCTTTTTTATATCCAAATAATTCTGATTCTAACAAGTTTTCTGGTATTGCGCCACAATCTATTTTTATAAAAGGTTTTTCTACCCTTAAACTATTTTTATGTATAATTTCTGTTAATAATCCTTTACCTACACCAGACTCACCTTGTATTAATATAGTAGAATCTACTGATGCAACTCTAATAGCTAAGTCTATTATTTTTTTCATTTTAGCACTGTTTGTTACAAGACCCTTATTATCCAACCGACTCTTCCTAAGCAATTCTAATTCTTCTTCATATTTAGTATTTATATCTTTAATTTCCCCTAAGGTCTTTTTTAAATTGGAAAGTTCTGTAACGTCTTTTGTTATTATTATTGCACGAAAAATTTCTCCATTCTTAAATATAGGTGTGCCTGTAGCCAATATATCTCTGCCATTTACCTTTTGAACTCTAGTAATAGGTCTTCTTTGTTTTAAACATTCTACAGCTACAGAATCTGAATAGACACCCCTTTCCACCAAGTCCTGCATATTTTTACCAATCATCTCTTCTGCTTTAATACCATCAATTAATTCACTGGTCTTATTAAATCTTAATGTAGTTCCACTTGCATCTGTAATATGAATTCCAATATTGGCTACATCCATAATAGCATTAATTTCAATTTCTAATTCTGCATTCTTATTGTTTAAATCATTTATAGTTTTTGTCACCTCATCATTAGATAAGGACAATTCTTTATAATTAGAAACCTTCATTTAATTACCCCCTTAGTTTTCAATAAAGGCTTAAACAATATTTTACTTTGTTCGATATATAAATAATAATCATTACTACATTTAATTATAACATAGCTAATTACATAACTCTACAAGACCTATCTTTAGTGATTTTTTAATGACAAAGAAGTATTTAATGGTATATAATAGATTATATGAGGAGGCATAAAGATGAAAAAAACAATTCCTATATTATTCATTATAACTGGACTACTATTTCTATTAACTCCTTTTGCAAATGAACAAATAGTTATATATCATAGTAAATCCATAGTAAATAATGATATATCTAATGAAACTTTAAGAATTAACAATCAAAACAATGACTTAGAAGTAGAATTTGATTTTTCTGCAATAAAAGATGTGAGCATAAGCTCCATAATAAAAGGATCTCAAAATCTTAATAAAGATTTTGTAATAGGAACTATATATATTCCTAGTTTACATATAAATCTTCCTATAATGAAAGGCTTATCTGATGCTAATTTAATGGCTGGTGCTGCTACTATGAAACCAGATCAAAGCTTTGGTGTTGGAAACTACACTTTAGCAGGACATCAAATGAATAATAAAAGCCTGTTATTTGCCAGTTTAATGGATATAGAAATAGACAGTGAAGTATATATTTCAGATGGTGAATATATTTATGAATACATAATTTATGATACTCTTATAGTACCCGAAACAGCTATAGAAATGCTGTCAGATGAAAAAGCAATTAATAGGGGTAAGCCTATAATTTCCTTGATGACCTGCTATTTTTCATCAAAGACAGGAAAAAGATTTTTTGCTTTGGGGGAATTAGTAGACAAATATCCAATAGATTAGACACAAAAAAACCACTGTTGCAATAACAATGGTTTTTTGTGTTCTTTATTCTTTTTTAGCAATATTAATCAAGAAAAAAACCTTTTTTTCTTGTAAACACACCTAATGCTATAAAGAATAATCCTGCCATATAAATTCCTACATTACTAGTATCACCAGTCTTTGGTAAAGTTGCTTGTTTTGCTTCAAGATATAAATCATGTTTTACAATATCCCATTCTACAGATATTGTATCACTTGTATAGGTTTCATATCCTTCTTTTGTAGCCTTTATATAATAATCAGATTCTGGGAATACTAACCATGCATAGTTTCCATGGTCCCCTGCTTCATCACTCCATACCAAGTCATATACACTTACTTGAGGATTTTTATTGTTATTTGGTAAAAATCCATCTATTTCTGGTAAGTCTACAATTGTACCTGGTACTATACCTTTTGCTCTGTTTCTAGGAGTGTCTGAATAATATAACTCTACCTTTACTCCACCTATAATTTCTCCAGTCTTTGAATCTCTTATAGTTCCATAAGGGTCAATTAACTCATCATATACTTCTGGTTCGCCATCTTCGTTTACTGTTACTGTAATTTTTCCTGTAACAATTTCTTTGTCATCAACAGTTGTAGTTATTGCTAATTCAACCTTTTCTCCTGGTTTCATATCCTTCACAGTTATTTTACCTGTTTTCGGATCAAATTCTACCTTTCCAGGGGTTTTTCCATCCTTTGGCACTTCAACTAATTTGATAGGTGTTGTAATATCTTTATTTGTGATTACTGGATCTCCATCCTTATTCTTTTCTATTGTCACACTATCAAAAGGTTTAAATGGCTGTACTGTTGGTACTGTTGGCACCTCTGGAATAACAGGTTGTGTCGGTGTAACTGGATCTACTAGCGGTGGTTGTGGCTGTTCTGGGTTTACTGGTGCTATTGGGTCTACCACTGGTGGGTCTTTCGGATCTTTTGGTTGTGTTGGTTCTACTGGATCTGGTTTACTTGGTCTACTCGGTCTACTTGGTTCACTTGGTTCTGTCGGATCTTCTACCACTGGATCTTCTGGGTCTGTTGGATCCGTTGGGTCTATTACTGGCGGGTCTTCTGGATCTGTTGGGTCTATTACTGGTGGATCCTTTGGGTCTGTTGGTTCTGTCGGATCTTCTACCGGTGGATCTACTGGTGGATAATATGGCCTTCTTCTGTTATCTAAGTTTCTTCCCAGCGTCACACTATTATCTACAATGCTAAAATCATATTTAGTATTATCTAAGATATATCCCGCTGGTGCCTTAGTTTCTTTGTAGTAGTATTCACCATATTCTAAGTCTTCAAAGACTACCTTTCCATCTGCCCCAGTAGTTTTTGCTTCCATTAATAATTCATCATATTTTCTATATACTGCTATTGTTGCATTTGTTAATGGACTATGTGTGTTTCTATTGCGTTTAAGAATTTCTATGTTTCCTCTTATCTTTGTATTAGGTACTGGATCGTTTGTTAGGTCAATTAATTCGTCTTGTGTAGTTATCTTAGCATCTAATACTGTATCTGATAAGTTATATCCTGTTGGTGCTGTTGTTTCTTTGATTTTGTATTCTCCATGTGCTATGCCTGTAAATGTTGCTTCTCCATCTGCATTAGATGTTGCTATAGCTATTGGATTTTCAAATTCTATGTCTGTTGATTTGTAGATTGAGAATATTGCATTTTCTAATCCTTCTCCATCTTCACCGACTTTTTTGAGTTTGATATCGCCTCTGATTTTGGTGTTTATGAATTTTTTGATTATTAATTTTTGATCTTGTTCCTTTATAACTACTTCTTCTGTTTGATTAGTTAAGTTATATCCTTCTGGTGCTGTTTTCTCTTTTAAGGTATATGTTCCATACTTTACATCTTTAAATACATAACTACCATTTTCATCTGTAGTACCTGAATATTTTTCTTTCACGCCTTGCTCTAAAACAAATACTGCCCCTTCTAATCCTGTTTCACCATCTTCATCAAGTTTCTTTACCTCAATATCACCGATTACTTTTGTATTAACTACAGGATTGCTATCACTACCTAAATCACCCTTAGTAGGTTTCACTGTAGCTCCATCAATTACTATTGATAATTTTATTTCTTCAGTTGATGGTGCATAAGAGTCTGGTGCTGAAAATTCTTTGATAATGTAGTCCCCATATGGAATGTTAGTGAAGCTTACAATTCCATATGCATCACTTGTAGCAACTAAATCTACTCCACTTACTTTAACTACATCACCTAAGTTTCCTTCTGAATCTTGTTTGTATAATTTAAACTTAGCTCCTGGAAGGGCAGTACCTTCGCCATCAGTCTTCTTAATTTCTAAGTTTCCTTTTTTAATTATGTTTGTTAAACTTTCTATCGTTTCTGCACCTTTTGTTGGTTTAACCGTTTTTCCGTTGTCATCATTACCAATAGATGCATTTAATGTTTCTGAATATAGAATATATCCTTCTAAGGTAGATGTTTCTTGTATTGTGTAATCTCCATATTCTACATCTGTAAATGAAACTTTTCCATCTGATCCACTAGTTACTTTCGTTTCATTATTATCTTTATCGTATAATGTGAACTCTACACCTTCTAGTGGCTCATCACTTTCATTTACCTTTGTAAACTCTATATTACCCTTAATTTTTTCATTTTCTACAGTTAAAAGATATGCTCCAGTCTTATCCTCTTTTGCATTATTATCTACTTTAATTGTTGCTACTGGATTATCTTTTTTAATATATCCCTTTGGTGCTTTTACTTCTTTAATTGTATATTCTCTTCTAAGTGGTAAGTTTTGTATTATTAATTCTCCATTTGAATCTGTTACAAATTCCGGCTTATCTTTATCAGTAAACTGTCTATCTTCACCGTTTAATAAATACCAAACTTCAAATTCTGCACCTGCAAGCAATTTATCCCCATCTTTTTTGGTTATTTTAATTGCTCCCTTTGCAGGGTCACCACCTACATATGAAAATTGTTCTGCACTATATTTTATTTCTGGTACACTTTTTGTAGTTAAATTTCCTCCACTATATTCTACACTATTGCTAATATTTCCTGTTGTTGCAGTAACTATTGTGGAGTACTCTATTTCATAAGTTGAATCTATTGAATCATTAAATACTAGTTTTAATTCTGTTTCATCATTTTCAAATGTTACAGTATATTCACTTTCACTGACAAGAACTCTGTCTGTCTTTCCTAATTTATATACCTCAACACTATCTTTATTGAATATAAGCCCTGCACTTATTTTATCTACAACCGTTACATTTTCTGTTACTTTTGATAAGGCGTCATTAATTCTAACCTTCCATTTAACTTCATCATCTGTGTATACCTTAGTTCCATCAACACCTATTGTTTCTTTAGATACAATTTTATTATAAGGTGTAAATCCTACAGATGTTGTATAAGTAGCTTCTGTAAAGCTAGTGCCTTTAACGTAAGCTGTGTTTGAATATGTCTCTGTAGATATATCTGGTACACTTGTAGTAAATACTACAGCATATCTTTTAGTTACATTATCAGTGAATGTTAATTCAAATCCTTTATCATTATCAACTGATGTAACAGAATAATTTCCTGCTTTTCCTATTGGATTTCCTGTTATATCTGTGTCTCCATTACTTCTTACATCGTACTCTCTTACTTCAATGCTATCCATATCAACTTTTCCATCATAAGCAAGAGTGTCTGATACTTTTATATTGCTTCCTATATTATGTTTTTGATAGTTGATATAAACTTCCCATTGGATTTTTCTTGTGTTTCCACTTATCCAACCATCTTCAAGGTCTCCATTTGAATTTACACTCTTTAGTTTCCCTAATTTTTTACCTGTATTCCATGATGCCTCTACTAATGTTTGGCTATCATCATCATATGAGCTTATATCGTGTCCATTTATTGTTGTTCCTACAAATGTGGCATTATTTTTATAGGTACCATCACCTGTATTTTTTATTATCTGTGAATATAGTTCAGTATCATAAGATGTATCATAAGTTATTGTAAGTTTATCATTTATAGGTAGAGAATCTTCAGTTTCATTAAACTTAACTATAAACCCTTCTTGATAACCTACACCATTTACTTCTAAAGTATAATCTGTATCTTTTAATAGTGTTTTTGAACCTACTTTAACTATAAATGGATTTTTAGTATCATTAAGCAGTATCAATCCTTTGTTTGGGAAGGTGTCAGTTATTCTTAGCGTTTTTATAGCTTCTCTTGTAGGATTTGCCTCTATAGTCCAGCTCATAGTTTTTTCGGCATGGTCTATACTTCCTTTTTTCTTAGTATAAGAGTTGTTTGGTACTTTAACTGTAACTGGATCTACCGTAACTCCTTCTCCAATTCCTGTTCCCGTAAAAGAAGCAGTATTTTCAAAAGAATTTTTAGTAAAATCAGTTATAGTTGTACTATACTTTATTTCATAAGTTCCCTTTATTGTTCCATCAAAATTTATTGTTATATTTGTTGCTGTTGAACCATCACCATCAGTTGGATCTAATGTTACTGTATGGTTAGTTGAATCTGTTTCTCCACCAGCACCTATACGTTTTATTTCAATGTCAGCTGCAGAAATTTTCAAACCTGCTGGCAATTGGTCTGTCAGTACTGCATTTGTTATTGGATGTTTTGCTTGGTTTACAGTAACTGTCCAATTAAGTTTTTTATCTGTATAGTTTACATTTGCACCACCTGTTTTTTTCAACAAGTCTGATCTTGTTATCTTTACATTCGCCTCATCTGTACCCATTTCGTCAGATCCATCTTTTAAAGATGCACTGTTTTCAAAATTATTCTCTTTTTGATACTCACCACTATTTACTTCTGAGTAGTCTATATCTGTTATATATTTAATTCTATAAGCATCTGTTAATTCTAATTTACCTAGATTTATTGGAAAACTAGTGAAGTTTTTACTTGAGTCTAAAGTCTCAATCCAAGATCCTCCACTTCTAGTAAGTTTATATACCTTTATGCTGTTTGAATCTAATATTAATTCAGGAGGAAGGTCATCATCAACCATCGCTTTCCCCACTTTTCCTCCAGCTTTATTTATATCTATTTGCCAATCTATCTTATGTTCTCCTGATTTTTTACCAGTCTTTTCAATAGGATTACTTCTTTCAATCTCATTTACTGTTGCAAATGCTGGTAAACCATCACTGTTTCCATCGTACGATAATTTTGCATAATTAGTAAATTCTTTAAGAGCATAGTTATCAATTATAGTTTTATACTTAACTCTATAACCCTTATATTTATTTATCTTATCAAAGGCAATTGGAAAACTACTTGCACTTTTACTTGATGTTTCACTATCATATACTGTCCCATCAAGTCCAACAGTTAGGTCAGTTATTACTATGCTAGTTGTATCCAGTGTTAATCCACCTGGAAGAGTATCCGTAAGACTAGCATTAGTCATTTCAGTATCACCTGGATTCATAATATCTACAGTCCAAGTAATTTCTTTTGCATCTTTAGTTACTGAATTTCCATCTGTTGTTGCTACACCTGATTTACTTATTCCCGTTATAGTCCCAGTGTGGTTTGCTACAACATTGAATTTTTTATCAAGCTTACCTTTAAACGTTACCTCTTGAGTTATATCTTTATTGAATTTTTCTTTATTAAAATTCATTCCGAATCCTAGTTCACCGTTTTGTATTTCACCTGCTTCAGTGATACCATCACCAAATACAAATTTTAGTTTGTTATCAATGATGCTATACTTTCCTACATTAACTCCATCAGTTATAATATCTATACCAGTGAAGTCTGTATCAAGCTTAAAAGCATCTGGAATTTCAGTTTCCGACCAGTCTCCTGGCTCTACAGTCAAACCTATTGTGTCCCATATATAATCAAGGGTTATTGTAGTTCCATCTGTTACGTCAACTGGGTCATTCTCATTAATCACATTTCCGTCTTTTGTCATAGATACAAAAGTAAATATATTTCCTAAATCTTTTCCTATACTTGAAAGTCCAAACCCAAACATCCCCGTAAGCTTTGAAACTATACCCTCTTTAGGCTTCTCCCTAACTTCCTCAACCACTATAGTCCCCTTAAAGGTTCTCGGCCCTGTTGCTTCGCCTATGTCCTCACCATCAAATACAGCTGATAGCAGGCTCATTGATTGGGTTTCAGTTGTTTCAGTTTCATCTGGGTTTTCTGGGTCATCTGTGCCATCTTCCTCTGTTTCAGGTTCTTGGCCATCTTCAGGGTCTGTGCCTTCATCTGCTTCGCTTTCATCCCCATCTGATTCTACTTCTTCTTTATCTTCTTCTTCATCTTCTTCTTCAGAATCCAAAGTTTCATCTTCACCCTCTTGGGATTGATCTTCGCCTTCCCCTAATTCTAAATCTTCACCTTCAGATTCATTATCTTCATCTGGGTCTTTATTTTCTTCTTCAAAATCTTTCCCATCTTCAGATTTATCTCCTTCTTCATCTTCAGCTTCTGTAATTTCTCCTTCAGGGTCAGCCTTATCAATACCTGTACCCTTATCTAATTCTACTCCATCATTAGAAGTTTCAAATAAATTTTTGTCGATATTTACATCTAAAAATCCATCCTTGGTAATTGTATAATCTCCAATTACTTTTTGGCTTTCTTCATCGACTAAATCTCCTGAACCTTCTTTATCTACAGTAAAATCGAATTGTTGTGTGTAGGTTCTTGTATCATCTTCCGGGTCAATAGTAAATTCCCAGTCAATTATGGCATCGCCTTCAACTATTTCTACATTAAAGTTGTCTGATGATTTGTTTAAGCCATATGCCAAAACACCTTCTCCCACTACAGGCATCAATACTTGCAAAAACATTAATAAAACAACTACTATACTTGTTCTGTACTTAGTTGTATTGAAAAACCTCATTTTTTATCTCCTTCTTTTATATTTGCAAATAGCTCGTTGCAGAACCCTACAACTCGCATATTTACTGACTTTTAATCTATT
>CAYLXY010000013.1:0-14303 GCA_964387405.1 uncultured Clostridiaceae bacterium | reverse complement strand
AAAAGTATTTTAAACTTTTTCACTAAAATCTATTGACTTTAATTAGCTGGTCTTTGTTATTTCAATGATTTCTCCAGTTCTACTAAAGCTATAGCCGCCTAATGCCTCGACTCTTTGTTTAAACTCATCTGATTTTAAGGTTTGGATGAACTCTATTATTCGCTTATCATCCATCATTTTACTATTTATTAAAAAGTCATAGTCTTCATTAGCTACTTGAACAAAGTCCAGATCCATAGCATTAGCTGCTGAGTATACCCCAAGTCCTACCACTGCTGAGCCTGTTTTGACAGCTGTTGCAACTGCCATGTGGGTATTGAGTTCTCTTTGATAGCCTACAATTTCCTTTGTATCTATATTTTCCAGGCCTAAGTGGTAGTCTAGTAAAATTCTAGTACCAGCTCCCCGCTGCCTATTTACATATACAATGTCGTCCTTAGTCAGGTCTTTAAATTCCCTTATGTTTTGTGGGTTTCCTTTTTGGACAATAAAGCCTTGTTTACGCTGGACACCTTTTACCAAGACCATTTTTTCATTAGGGAAATATTTCTTTGCAAAACTAATATTATATTCCCCTGTATCCATATCTAAGAGGTGGGTTGGTACAATATGACATTCACCTCTCATAAGTGCCATAATCCCCCCAAGACTTCCTACATGACTAGAAGATAGGGGCATCATATCGCCTAATATATCCATAATCAGGTCGTGGCTCCCGATAGAAACTAGGGTGCTCTTAACTTCGGCTTCAGGCTTTAGGAGTCTTACCCTTACTGGGCCTCCTGCATCTATTCCTTCCACATCCTTTGGAATAATAGCAATCCCATCTGCCTTGACTAAGCTCATACTTGTTCCTGCGCCACCAGGTAGGGGGGTTGCCATTAGCTTGTCATTGACATATCCTAAATTTACTCTGACTAAATCTTTATGCTTTAAAGATGACATGACCCGCCTTGAAAAGTTGGCTTCCACATAGAGGTAATCGTCTTTTTCTTCATCTTGAAACTTTTGAATGAGAGGTCTTATAAATTCCTCAAAGACCAGATAGGCAGATACAGGGTATCCTGGTATGCCAATTACAGGCTTATTATTAATAATGCCTAAAATAGTGGGCTTGCCTGGTTTCATAGCCACTCCGTGAACAAATACTTCCCCTAGTTCCCTTATTAGGTCTACAGTATAATCCGTTGTTCCAGCAGAAGAACCTGCATTGATCAGCATGATATCATTTTCTGCCACACCCTTTAAAATAGCTGTCTTTAGTAACTTTAGGTCATCTTTATGGGGGGCATACCTCCTAGGCTCTCCCCCATTATCCTTGACCATGCCAGCAAACATCCATGAATTAGAATCTATAATCTTTCCATCTGCCACATCAGCAATATGCTGCACAATTTCTGTACCAGTTGGTAAAATCCCGACCTTTGGCTTTTGATACACTTTAACTCTTTGAATTCCGCCAGAAATAAGGGCCCCTAGGTCTACTGACCTAATCTTATGCTTTGATGGCACAATCATCTCTGTTGCCACAATATCTTCCCCAACCTGCCTAATATGTTGCCATGGATAAGTGGACTGCAAGATTTGTATCTTATCTTCTGATAGCTGGATAACATCCTCAATCATAATAACCGCATCATAAGACTCTGGAACTGGATTGCCTGTATTAATGTAGACAAAGTCCTTGTCTAATTCTAAGCTAACTGGCCTGGTTTCCGTGGCCTCTGATGTATCTGCCGCCCTAACTGCAATCCCGTCCATAGCCGCCGCATTGTAATTTGGTGAGGAAACTTTGGCAAATACAGGCTCAAAAGTTATTCTTCCTAGTGAATCTGCCAACAAAATCTCTTCATACTCTGGCTTTATATTTAACTTGTCAAAATAAAGTGCCTTAGCCTCAGCTACATCTATATTATCAATATAAGTGTTTCTTTCCATTTTTACCTCCTATAATAAAAATACTTTACGCTCTTCTCCTCTATTGATCCCTTCTTCATGTCTTTCCATAATCACGTAACCTTGGGATTGGGATAAAAGTGAAATCATTCCTGACTTTCCGTGGGTCGGGGTTGCGTAGTACTTGCCATCTTCTTGTCTTAGCTTGACCATCTGATAAGTTTCCCGCCCTGGCCCAGATGGAAAATTATACTCCATAGTAGCCATTACAAAAGGTAAGATCCGATTGTTGCCAAGTCTCTTGTCCATATAATGCTCAATTAAAGCTTTAAATACAACAATAGAAGACACTGGGTGGCCTGGCAGACCAATAAGCAATTTTCCGTGGTAGTCTCCAATTATGGTTGGCTTCCCTGGTTTAATAGATAAGCCGTGGGCTAAAACCCCCTTGCCTCCTAAAGAATTAATAACTTTATCTGTATAATCTCTAGCCCCTACAGAGCTTCCTCCAGATATTAATACGATATCTGAAAGTTCTACTGCCTTTTGCACCTCTTGTCTAAGCAGATGATAGTCATCCTTGATAATAGACTTACCCACTACTTCACCACCAGCTTTTTCAGCTAGTACTTGGAGGGCATAAGAGTTTATATCTCTTATTTTTCCTGCTGTAAGTTCCTCGTCAATATCAATAATTTCATCTCCTGTAGAAATAATATAAAAGCTTGGCTTTTTATAGACAGGTACCTGGCTAATCCCAAGGGCTGCTAAAGCCCCTACGACTTCTGCATTGATGATCCTGCCCTTACTTAGGGTTGTCTCACCTTTTTTTATATCATCACCTATATAGACGATGTTTTCTCCTTTTGAAATGGGCTTATATACTAAGAGGGTATTTTCATCCATCTTTTCAGTGTTTTCAATCATAATAATCCCAGTAGCCCCTTTAGGTACTATGGCACCTGTGGGCACATAAACTGCTTGGCCAGGCTTTATTTCTATATCTGAAAGCTCACCCATCTTAATTTCTCCCATGATATCCAAAATACTAGGAATGGTTTCTGTGGCCCCGTGGCTATCTTCTGCAACAATGCCGTAGCCATCCATAGTCGACCGGTTAAAATCAGGGACATTGATGTCAGAAAGTATATCTTCTGCTAAAGTCCGGTCCACTGCATCCAAAATATGAACCATCTCTGTTTCTGGCTTTAAATCATTAAAACCTTCTAATACTAATTCTCTACCCTTATCTAATGTTACTACGTTAAAAAAATTCATTTCACACCCCTTATATTTATTTCAAAATCATATATCTATGGTAACAAATTCATTGTTTAATAAGTCTAGAAATAATAATTTGTTTCTTAAAAGGTCTCCCCTAGCTAGGAGGATCTTAACAGCCTCACTTACCTCTATAGAAGCTACCAGGGCTGGGGTAAATGAAGGCGTTCCTAGCTTTTTTTCTACTCCCTTTGCCATGCCAGTAGCATAAATTTTACTCAGGCTATTCTCACCTGGGAATATACTACAAACCTGACCATACCACCCAGCAATGGCACCATGAACTAGAGGAAGCTGAAGTTCCTGGCAAGCTTTTTCCAAAACAAGCCTGGATTTTATATTGTCTAAAGCATCAATCACAAGGTCATGACCTGATAAAATTTCCTTTGCATTAGACTGATCAAGATATACAATCACCGGGGTCACTCTTATCTGGGAATTGACAAGCTGCATTCTCTTAGCTGCCATATGGGCCTTGCTTTTCCCAACAGATCTCTCATCTGATAAAATCTGCCTATTAAGATTGCTTATATCAAACACATCTGAGTCCACAACAGTCATCTGTCCTATGCCCAGCCTGCCTAGCATTTCAATTACATACCCGCCTAGTCCGCCGCAGCCTATGACGCAGACCTTGGCCTTTTGCAAAGTCTTATTTTCCTCATGGGAAATAGACCCTATGTTACGGCTATACCTATCCATTAGCCACCTCCTACTGCTGGAAAAAGGGCTAGGATGTCACCTTCTACAAGCTCAGTATCTGGCGTCTTCCGCCTCCCATTGATCATTATAATTGCCACCTCTTCAAAGGGAATCTCTAGCTTTTCAATAACATCCCTAGGAGTCATTCCTTCACTTAGGTCCATGAATTGTTCATTTTTCCTATTATCTCTTAGGTTGGCAAATAACTTTACATAAACTTTCAATCTTTCACCTCTTTTTTCTGGATCTTAAAATTAGCTGGATTGTCTTGATTTTTGCCATAAAAACCTAGGGCTATTCTATATGGTCCCGGGCAACCTGGGGGCAAAAATGCAATCCTGTCTCCTGGATTTATTGTATAATTTAAATCCTCCACAATCCCGTTAACAAATATTACCTCTACTTCATCAGGGGAAATATTAAGTTTTTTAGCTAGTTCCCACCCTAGGATAGGGCTATCTAAATCCAAAATAAGGGGCATCTTTCCTTGGATTTTTCTCAAAACAGCATCTAAATGTAAAAAACCTCTCACTTCAATGGTATCTTTTTTATCCATAGTACCTCCTCCTAGCTAATATTTTATAAAAAAGAACCGGACCTAAGTCCGGTTGCTTTAATTAAAAGTCTAACACTTGGTCCATTTCTTCAGGAGTGAATTCCCACACCTTATTATGTGGTGGAAGTGGCTCATATTCCATAAACTCTGGCAATCTATCGTGGGCACTATTAAACCCGGCTTTTCTGTTAAACTCAAGTTCAGTCTTTAGTATTGAGGTGCCAAGCTCATCTAGATCTGTAGCCGTAAGCTTAAGATCATATTGGGCATTGAGCATATCAATCAGTGCCTGGTAACCATCTGGGTTATCTGCAATCCCAAAGTATACAAAGAGACACATACCGCTACTATCAATGGCTGCTGTACCAACTTGCATGGCGCGGGAATACTCTACTTGCCCCTTGCTCTCTAGGGGGTCTATGTCCCCACCGATTTGTAAGATGTTACCTGCAATGGCGTACCCTGCCGTATGGTCTGCCCCCATTGGGGTTGTGGCATAAGTCAGGCCAATCCCTTTAATGGCGCGAGGGTCATAGGCTGGAATTGCCTGGTCTTTTACCACTGGTACTCTGAAAAGTCCACATAGCTTACCAACCATAGCTGTTCCCCCGCCAATGATCCTTGCCAGATCTGTAGGTTTTGCCATATCTTTGATAATCTCTAGGGCCTTCTTTCCGTCACCCCAAGGAATTAATCCGCCTTCCATAGCAGTAGCAATAGCAACGGCTACGTCAATACTATCAACCCCTACATCATCCATAGCCCGGTCAATATAAGCCATATCATCTAAGCTCTCAATGGCTGCATCAGCCCCTAAGCCCCAAATCGTCTCATACTCAAACCCACTTGTGATGTACTTACCTTTTTTATCTGGATACCACTGGGAACATCTGATAACGCAACCCTTATGACATCCGTGGGCTACCTTACCTTCTCCGCCACGTTCTTTAATTGTAGCATTGAGGGTCTCTCCAGAAAAATTATCATGGTGGGGGCTACGACCTTCTGTAAAGTTCCTTGTCGGAAGGCCACCGGCCTCATTTATAATATTAACCAAAACTGCCGTCCCGTATGCAGCCAGACCTTCCCCGGCAACTGGGTGGTCTAGAAGGGCCTTAGCAAATACTTTTGAAGCTGCCCTAAACTTATCTGGGTGGGCAATTGGAACCCGCTGGGCCCCTTCTGTATCTATAATGATTGCTTTAACCTTCTTGGACCCCATTACGGCGCCTAAACCACCTCGGCCAGCACTTCTAATGTTTGACTCTGGGTCTTTAAAAGAAATTGCAGATGTTAAAAATCTATGTTCACCGGCTGGACCTAGTAAGGCTATCCCAACCTTGTCGCCATACTTTTTATTTAAAATTTGAATTGCTTCATAATTTCCGCAACCGCCTAATATTTCCTCTGGGGCCTCTTCTATGGTTACCCCGTCCTTGGTCACCTTGATAATATAATACTCATCACCTTCAGGCATTCCTTCAATAACAAGGGCCTTTATTTGCAACTTTGCCATGTCTTGGGCAAAAGTACCCCCCGTATTACTTTCTTTGATCCCGCCAGTTAGTGGGCTCTTACTGCCTACTGAAAGACGTCCGGAGTTTGGTGCTGCTGTTCCGCTAAGCAGGCCAGGAGCAAAAATCAACTTATTATTCTTACCAAGAGGGTGGCAAGTCGGCTTTACTTCGTCATTAACAAAAGAAGAAGTAAGTCCACGTCCACCAATACCTACATACTTTTCAGGTACCTGGCTAGTTGTCACCTCTTTGTTCGTCATATTGACACGAATAAATTTAAACATACAAAACTCCTCCTTAATAGTTACTTGTGGCAAAACATTGCCTTTGGCACATTTATTTGAATCCACATCAATTATACCATGTTTTATCCTTGCTTGCAACCATCCTTTAGTCATTTTATCTAATTTAACTAAGTATTTCTATCTCATCTCCAGCTTTAACAATTCCACTTTTAATCACTTTTGTGAAAATCCCTTCCTTAGGCATGACACATTCACCCACTAGTTGGGCAATTTCGCAACCTGTATGGCATTTTTTCCCTATTTGCGTCACTTCATGGATGCTTTCCCCAATAGAGAGCCTTGTTCCTACTGGGAGCTCATAAAGGACTAAGCCTTCTGTGGTTATATTTTCAGCAAAAATACCTGGCACCAGGTCCTCTGCTCCCTTGTCTTGCATCTTTTTAAAGCTTTCAATCCCTAGTAAGCTAACCTGCCTGTGCCAGGGGCCACCATGGGCATCATCTTGTAAACCAAATTCTTCTAAAAACATGCCTTCTTCAATAGGGTTTTTGACAACGCCCTTTTTATCAGACCTATTAACCGATAGTACCTTGCCTTTTGTTTCTTGCCTTAAATATGTTTCAGATTTACCACCTGTTTTTTTCATCAGCTTTATATCTTCAATGGTCATATCCTTGTCTACCCCCTTGCACATATCATAAATCGTTAGGCAAGCAAGACTTACAGCGGTTAGGGCTTCCATTTCAACCCCTGTTTTTCCTGTCGTCTTCACCTCTGCCTCTACCTCAACGCCTTTTTCTATAAAATTAAATCTTAAGTCTGCTCCCGTTAAAAATATATTGTGGCACATGGGAATCAGTTCACTGGTTTTTTTGGCCCCCATGATCCCTGCAATCTGGGCTACTGATAGGACATCGCCTTTTTTAATAAGGCCTGATTTTATTATTTCAAGAGTTTCTTCTTTCATCATGATCCTGCCCCTGGCAATAGCTAGCCTATCTGTATCAGCCTTTGATCCAACTTCAACCATATGTGCCCTGCCACTAACATTAAAATGTGTAAGTTCCATTTTATCCTCCAATCTGATTCATGTTTCTTGTAATATAGGCCCCATCTTCTAAGTGGTGGGACTCTTCTTTTTTGTTAATTGAGTGTAAAATTGCATCTTCAAGGGCTTTTTCGCTATGAAGATATCTTTTCAAATCGATTTCCTTATTAGAATGTAGGCAAAGCTTTAGCTGCCCAGTTGACGTGAGCCGGACCCGGTTACAATGCTCACAAAATTTGCAGCTAATAGGATTGATAATGCCTACCCGTCCTTTGCCATCTGGCACTTTATAGTAAAGGGCTGGGGAAGAAATATCATTTTTTTCTACTGGAATCAAGTTTCCAGCCCTTTTAAGGATTTCATTGTTGGAAATAAAATTTTTAGCAGCCCAGTCTACTGCTTCACCTATGGGCATCAGCTCTATAAATCTGACGTCAATGGATTCTTCCCGGGTAATATTAATTAAGTCTAGAATTTCATTATCATTGAAACCACCCATTAAGACTGTATTAATTTTAATTGGGACTAGACCAACTTTTTTTGCCTCTTCAATACCTTCTAGTACTTGTGTTAGGTCTCCGCCTCTGGTAATTTCCCTATACTTGTTTCCATCCAGGGTGTCAAGACTGATGTTAACCCTGTTTAGGCCAGCCTCTTTCAAAGGCCGGGCCATGTCTTTTAGAAGTAGGCCATTGGTGGTCATGGCCAGGTCATTGACCCCGTCAAGACTGCTTAGCATGTCCACCAGGTCTACAATCCCCTTCCTAACCAAGGGTTCTCCCCCTGTAAGCCTAATTTTGTTCACGCCAAGTTTTACAAATACCTTTGCAATCTTATATATATCGTCTAGAGATAAGATATCTTTGTGGTTTAGTTTATTTGCTATTCCCTTCTCAGGCATGCAATATAAGCATCTGAGGTTACATCTATCTGTTAGGGATATTCTTAAATAATTAATCTTTCTGCCAAAGGAATCTCTCATTACTTCACAACCTTTCCCTGGTCTAGTTTGATTACATGATGACATAATTTTTTTGCTTGTTCTAGATTATGGGTCACTATCACTATTGTAGCATGAGTTGCTTCATTAAAGTTTAAAATTTCCCGCTCCATTATTTTAATAGACTCAGGATCAATATTTGACGTTGCCTCATCAAGGAGTAGTAACTTAGGCTCAAAAACCAAGGCCCTAGCCAAAGCTACCTTCTGAGATTCCCCGCCTGATAGCAACTCTGCTCTTTTTTCCGTTAAATCTTGGATTTCTAACTTTTTTATAATATGTAAAACCTTTTTTTCTTTTTCATCAGACTTTGTCTTTCTAAGTTTCAAAGGGTAGCAAATATTTTCATAGACACTTCTTTTAAATAAATATGGCTTTTGGAAGACATAGGTCATGTTTTCAATAACCTGCCTACTTAACGCCTGGTTATCATACTTAACAGTCCCTGTAAACTCATCATCTAAGCCACTTACTATGTTCATTAGGGTACTTTTTCCGCAACCATTTGGTCCTATTATACCAGTAATCTTGCCTTTTGGAATCACCAAGTGATCAATATCTAAAACTGTTTTGTCGCCGTATTGTTTTTTAACATGGTTAATATTAAGCTTCATCTAGACCTCCTGACCGTAAGAATATATCAAACTGTGAATCACAAAAGAAATCCCTAGAAGAATGATGCCAAGGGCAATGGCCGCTGGATAATCACCCATGGAGTTCATCATAGAAATGGTTGTGGTCATAACCCTGGTATGGCCTTTAATATTACCACCTACAATCATAACTGCCCCAACTTCAGAAATTGCCCTAGAAAAAGCTGTAGCCACATTGACCATAATATCTACCTTTAGCTCTTTCATAATCAAGACTACTGTATCTTTGGTTTTTCCCCCAAGGGTAAAAGAGGCTGCCCTAATGGCTGGCCCCCTATTTTGGCCCAAGTTATATGTAAGCCCTAATATGAGGGGCACCACTAGGACTGTCTGGGCTATAATCATTGCCTTGGGCGTATAAAGTAGTTGTAAAGACCCGAAGGGCCCCCGCCTTGATAATATAATGGCTACTACAAGTCCTATAATTACCGTGGGAATGCTCATGGACGTATAGATGATACGCGACATGACTTTTTTGAACCTAAATTTTTTAATCCCTAGATACACCCCAACTGGCACAAAAACAATGGCAGCTAATACTGTGGCAAAAGTTGAAACAAACAGTGACAAGCTAATAATCTGGAATATCTCCCCGTCCATTGATATAATCAGCTTAAATGCCTCTTTAAATCCGTCAAGAATATAATTCATGGTCTAATTCCCTCCGCCCATACAGTTTACTGTAGTAAAAAAGGCGATCTTATGATTGCCTTTTTCTACTTGTTATTAGTTTGCATTTGGTATAAATAATGGTTGTCCATATTCTTCAACACCAAATTCTTTGATTAACTCTTGTCCTTTATCTGATAAGATCCATTCCATAAATGCTAGTGCCCCTTCATTATTAATGTTCTCATCTTTTTCAGGATTTACAGGAATAATCCCGTACTGGTTAAATAGATTTTCGTCCCCTTCAACAATGATATCTAAATCTAGGTCAGTCTTCATACTTAGGTATGTAGCTCTGTCAGTCATTGTATAGGCTTGTTTTTCATCAGCAATTTTCAGCACATCTGCCATACCTGCTCCTGCTGATAAGTACCACTCTCCAGCTGGTTCAATCCCTGCTGTTTCCCAAATACCTAGTTCTTTTTTATGAGTACCTGAGTCGTCACCTCGTGAAACAAATGTTGCATTTTCACTTTCAATAGCTTTTAGACTTTCTAAAATATCATTTGGAGATTGGTCTTTAAGGCCTACTGGGTCATCTTTAGGACCTACTAAAACAAAATCATTGTACATTACATCATGTCTTTCTGTCCCGTGGCCTTCTTCTACAAATTCTAGCTCAGAGGCTTTAGCATGGACAAGCAAAACATCTGCTTCTCCGTCTATTCCCATTTGTAAAGCCTTACCTGTTCCAACAGCAATGGTCTTAATAACATAACCTGACTCTGCTTCAAACAAGGGGATTAAGAAGTCAAGGAGTCCTGAATCTTGAGTACTTGTAGTTGTTGATAAAATAATATCTTTGTTTTCCGGCTCTGGTGTTTCTGCTTCTTCTTCCGGAGTTTCTACCTCAACCTGTGTCTCAGTTTCTACTTGTGGCTCTTCTTCAGCTTTTGGGCCGCAGCCTGCCAGTGAAGAAAGTACCAAAAATCCTGATAATACGAGTGTCATAAGTTTTTTCATCTTAAGTATTTCCTCCTATTTGATTGTTTTATTTGTATTACAGGTTAATTATACCATATTGTAAGTGAAATTTGTCAAACTTTTTCACTATCTTGCACATTCTGTGGCATCCCCTACCATAATCTCAAGGCCATGGTGGACGCTATCTATTATATATTCTAGAGACTCCTTGACTGCTTTAGGGCTACCTGGCAGATTGATAATCAGGGTCTTTCCCCTAATTCCAGATACGGCCCTTGACAGCATAGCCCTCGGGGTAATACTTAGGCTATAGGTCCTAATGGCCTCTGCAATTCCATGAGCCATTTTATCACATATTTTCATGGTTGCCTCTGGGGTTACGTCCCGCTTGCTAAAGCCCGTTCCGCCAGTGGTTAAAATCAAATTCACCTTAAGCTCATCGGCCATATGCACCATCTCTTTTGCAAGAACCTCTTCCTCATCAGGAAGAATAAGATACTTTTCCACCTGATAACCATGTGCCCTAACAAGCTCTGCTATTAACTTACCTGATAGATCTTCTCTCTCACCTGAAAAACCTTTGTCGCTAGCTGTAATAATACCTACACTAAACATAATATCCTCCTCACATCTTTGCTTTAATTTTATATAAATAGAGTGCTTTTGTCGGGCATTGATCAATGCATTGCCCGCATAAAATACACTCTGTTCCATTTAAGCGCTTCCGGGAATTATCCACCATATCAACATTCATAGGACATACCCTTTTACATCTTCCACAAGAAACACATTTCTCTAGGTTGTTTTTTATCCTTAGTAAAGAAAAATAACTTGCTGGTTTTAAAAAAACAGTAACTGGGCAAACATATTTGCAAAAAGCTCTGTTATCATCAAGAGCAAATGCAAGGATTACTCCTATTCCGTAGTAAAGCAGATTACCAATTATAAAAAACCAAAACATAATCTTGGGCATATTAGGAAGATGCATCAAAAACATTCCGCCAACAAGTACAAATGATATTAAAAATACGATATACCTAATAAAACCTATTTTCGCCCTAGGCATCTTAGGAATTTTATAGGGCAGCAAATCAAGAACCATAGCTGTCCAGCAAGCATATCCGCACCAACCTCGCCCAAATAATAAAGGACCAAATATTTTTGCAACAGCATAGTGGATGACTGACGCTTCAAAAACACCTAAAAATAAATAATACCAAAAACCTTCTAGCTGCATGTTTTCATTACAAATAACCCCCAGATAGACAAGCATGTAAATCCCTATAGCCAACTGAACAATATTTCTAGCATATTCATGCTTTTTCATATAGAAAACCATTCCCAGGGCTAGGCAGGAGCCTATATATGTAAAGTTTAATAAGTAAAAGGCCTTGCCCATTGTCAGCCAGAGTGTGACTGCGATCATTTCAAATAATAGCCAGATGCCTAGAGGAAGTATGTATTGTTTCATGTAGTTACCCCACTTTCTGCTACACCACTTCCTGATATCTTTACTTCTAGTCATATTATATCATCATAGGGCTAATTATCAATCCTGACCAATCGAGTAGGAGCTAAATAATTAGTTTATTTAGCGTCCTCTCACACCACCGTACGTACCGTTCGGTATACGGCGGTTCATTAAAGCATTAATGAATTAATTGATATCTCTTAGATATGCTTTTATATCCTAGCTTTTCTAGGTAAGCATTTGTAAGAGTACGACTAAGAATTGGGCTACTGGATGTTCTCCAGTAGCTTTTTCTTGTATTGGCATATTCCCATGCTTTGTATTTAGGGATTCCTAGTTTGATTAGATTCTTGTATTTCGTGCTAATCTTTTTTCCATTGTTTCCAGATACATGCCCTTAATCTTCTTCGTATCCATCCCTCAATTTCTACCAAATTCTTTTTAGCTTTTGCTATGCCAAAATAATTCAGCCAACCAATGGTCACTTGATTAAGTTTTCTTAACCTTACCTCCATACTTATTCCTGTATTTCTGTTGGTTATCACTCTTATCTTTTCTTTAAATCTTTTGTAAGAGTCCTCATGTATCCTTATATTTACCCCACCTCTTGCGAAGTAGAATGAAAATCCTAGAAATCTCCTTTTAGTTACTAGGTCTACCTTGCTCTTCCCCTGATTAACCTTAAGTTTTAACTTACCTTCTAAGAGTTTTCTCATACTTTCCATTACCCTTTGCCCTGCCTTTTTACTTTTAACGTATACGTTGTTATCATCAGCAAAACGGCAGAATTTATGGCCACGTTTTTCTAGTTCTTTATCGACTTCATCTAGCATGATATTTGATAATAACGGACTTAAAGGACCACCTTGCGGAGTTCCCTCTGTGTTACTTGTTTTGATTCCGTTTATCATAATTCCACTTGTCAAGTATTGGCGTATGAGTTTAAGAACCCTTTTATCTGTTATCTTCCTTGATAGTCTTTCCATTAATATATCATGGTTAACCTTATCAAAGAATTTCTCAAGGTCTATATCTACAACCCATCTATTCCCTTGGTTGATGTATTCTTGCGCCTTTAAAATTGCATCTTTGGCGCTTTTATTGGGTCTGAATCCATAGCTACTGTCTGAAAATGTAGGGTCGTATATCTTGGTTAGTTCTTGTGCTACTGCTTGTTGTATCATTCTATCTAGCACAGTTGGTATTCCTAGTAATCTTATGCCACCGTTAGGTTTTGGTATTTCTACTCTCCTAACTGGTGATGGGTTATATGTCCCTTTAAGCAACTTAAGTTTAATGGTTCCCCAATGGTTAATGATATGCTCCCGAAGTTCATCAGTTTTCATCCCATCAACACCATGGCTCCCTTTATTTTTAATAACACGATTCATAGCAAGTATCATGTTATCTCTTGCTAGAATATTTTCTAATAAGTTGCTTGTATCAACCATTTCACCGTTTCCTCTTTCTCTCTTTATTAACGCTAAATCCTACTAAGCACCCCTTAAGTGTCTCTAGTTTCCAACTATACCTCGTTAAGGCGGTCTAAATATCGTTTTAGTTATCTGCTTTCATCATAGGTATTTAAGTTATTTAAAGCCGAAAACCTCTTTAATGTTCAGTCCTTCCTTTGGCATTCATGACTGCCAAAGTACTATGACCTCTGCTGACTTCTGATAACTTAGTCATCTATCACTAGATGGGTTATTACTAGGAAGTTCATCCTTTTGTAATGAGTTATCAGACCTCCCCAGGTAAGAACGCAAACTTTCACTCCATATATCTGCTACATTTACTTTTCTTGTTTCGGATAGTTTTGGACTTTGATTTGTTAAGCAATCTCATCCACAAGGTTAAGCCTCAAATGTAGTTCGTGTACCTCAGACCAGAGTTTTGCCGCCGACTTCCTTCAGATTCCACCTCACGATGGACACCCTTGTCTTAAGCTAACGGTTGGCACTATCAACCCCCGTATCGGACTTTCACCGACTAGTTTGCGCCCATGCTGGGCGCACTTAAAAAGGCACTTACTTAAAAAAGCAAGTGCCCATGTACTGATAATTAGTTATCATCCATAATCCTAAACATCTTTAGCATGAGGGGAATATAGGTTGCCACAAAAACTAATGCAGCAATAAAAGCTACTGGTTTATGTGCTTTTTTAGGAATTGATATTCCCCATATGATCCCCATAGCCCATACACAAAGTTTAATGAGTGCAAAGTCTTTCCATGTTGACTCTTTAGCAAATTTGTTTCCATAGTTTAATAATTTTTGCATACCTATCACTCCTTGTACAATATAGTTATAATCAAATTACAGTTTTTCGCTGTAATAATTA
>CAYLXY010000012.1:0-14346 GCA_964387405.1 uncultured Clostridiaceae bacterium | reverse complement strand
GAAATTATGAACGATACCCTTATGGATATATGGAAAAATATTAATTATTATGATTACGAGTAAATAGTAATAGAAATGAGGGGCGGAAATGTATACATTATTTATAGCAAGAGGTTATCCTACAGATAAATATAAAACAAATGGAATATTTGAATTTGATCAAGCGAAAGCTTTAGCAGAACAAGGATGTAAAGTAGTTTATGCTGCTATTGATCTTCGTTCGCTTCGAAGATGGAGACAATGGGGAATTAAAAGAGAGCATATTAATGGTGTAGATATTTATGCAATCAATATTCCCTTAGGAAGGGTGCCTAAAAATATACTTAGAAAATTTGCTACTATAGGATTAAACATATTATATAATAATATAACTCAAGAACATGGAAATCCAGATATAATGCACGCTCATTTTACTCATTCAGCATATATAGCATTAAAATTAAAAGATGAAACAAATATTCCATTAATAATAACAGAACATTCATCCCAAATTAATAAAGAAAATATAAATGAAGATTTATTTAAAATCGCAAATATAGCTTACAATAAGGCTGACTCTTTAATTGCTGTAAGCCCTACCTTAGTAAATATAATATATAAGAATTTTAATGTAAATTCTACTTATATACCTAATTTACTAGATTTAGAAATATTTAGGTATAAAAACAAAATAAAAGATGACAGTTTTAATTTTGTTTCAGTAGGTAATCTAATTGATATTAAAAGGATGGATTTAACAATAGAAGCCTTTCATAAAGCTTTTGGAAGTAATCCTAAGGTAACATTAACAATATTTGGACAAGGGCCTAAACGAAAAATGTTAGAAGATTTAATAAAGAAATATAGTTTGAATTCTCAAGTGAAATTAATGGGATTATGTTCGAGAGCAAAAATAGCAGAACATTTAGCACAAAGTGATTGTTTTGTACTAGCATCCCAGTCTGAGACATTCGGTGTTGCATATATTGAAGCATTAGCTATGGGAGTGCCAGTTATAGCTACTAGATGTGGTGGACCAGAAGCATTTGTTAGTGAGGATAATGGTTTAATGATAGATCTTAATAATGAAAAACAATTAATTGAAGCAATGCAGTACATGTATAATAATATTGAAAAATATGATAGGAAGAGTATTGGAACTGAAACAAAAGAAAAATTCTCACCTGAAACTGTTGCAACTAAGATAATTAATGTATATGAAGATGTTTTGGATTTAAAATATAGTAATTAAATAATATTAAACGATAGATAGAGGGATAAGATGAAGATTATTTTATATTTAATGGTGGCAACATCTTTTTTAGCAGCTGATTTATTTTCGGTTAATATAAAAATAATGGAATTATCAATATTCAGGATAAGTTTATTGATGCTCACAATTTTTATGTTATTGAGTTACCTTAAAACGAATAAAAAGATTAAACTTAAGCTTAATAATAATCGGAACAAGATAATAATATTTTATCTTTTTTGGTTTATATATTCGGTCTTTTCGGTTATCTGGGTAAAAGACTATTACTATTGGGTTAAAGCTATGTTCTTTATAGGCAGTGGATTAATGTGTATTTGGACATTATCTACTTACGTCAAAAAAGAAAAAGATTTTAGAAGTATCTTTTTAATTATATTATCTATGCTTATACTCCATAATATAATCGGTTGGAGTGAATTAATAACAGGGGTCTATAGATTTACAGATTTTGTTAGAATAGATCCGCATAATCAATTTGTGTATAATTCTGCTGCTAGAATCCCCATATCAATGTTTGGAAATCCAAATGATTATGCTACGGTATTAGTAATTGGAATTTTCATATCTTCTATTATATTTTCAAATTCAAGCAATAAATTGGTAAAACTATTTAGCATTAGCAATATTGTATCCTCAATATTATTAGTTTTCAGAACAAATTCAAGAGCGAATCTAATTGGATTAATTATTGGGGTTATAATATTGATATATATGAAATGTTTTAAAAAAATAAGTATTAAAACGTTGTTTGTAATAATTGCTATACCAATTTTATTATTGTCACAACCTCATTTTATTGGTAAAGCATTAAGTGTAGTATCGGATAATTTACAATTTAGTTTTAGTGGTGGAGGTTCAGATACAATTAGGCTTAATTTAATAAGAAGTGGGTTACATTTTTTAAAAGAGACGATTGGATTTGGAACAGGTGCAGGTAATATCGAATATTGGATGGCAACAAAGGCTGAATATAATGTAGCGGGTATCACAAATATGCATAACTGGTGGATGGAAATCTTAGTAGGATATGGTGTGATTATCTTTATAGGGTATATTATGACATATTATAAAATATCAAAGGTATTATATTATTCACATATCCATTCAAAGAATACATTTATAAAAAATACATCACTAGGATTATTATCTTCAATGGTAGCTTTTATATTTACTTCTATATCTTCTAGTTCTAATATATCAACAGAATGGTTATGGGTATTTTGGGGTGTTGTTATAGCTTATGTGGGATATGTTGAAAAAGATTTAAAATTGGAGTAGATATTGAAGAAATAGGAATAATTAATATAATTTAATACGATATGATGAATTAGGACGATGGTAGAAGTATTAAAATAGATGCATAATAACTAGTGTTAGGGGAGATGTTATAAATGTTTAAAGATAAGACATTATTAATAACAGGTGGTACAGGTTCTTTTGGAAATGCTGTGATGAAAAGATTTTTACATACAGATGTTAAAGAAATTAGGATTTTTTCTCGTGATGAAAAGAAACAAGATGATATGAGGAAAATATATAAAGATGATAAGCTAAAGTTTTACATAGGTGATGTACGTGATATAGCAAGTGTTAAAAATGCTATGCACGACGTTGATTATGTATTCCATGCAGCAGCTCTTAAACAAGTACCATCATGTGAGTTCTTTCCTCTAGAAGCTGTTAAGACAAATGTATTAGGAACAGATAATGTTCTTACGGCTGCAATAGATTATGGAATAAAAAAGGTAATTTGTCTTTCTACAGATAAAGCTGCATATCCTATAAATGCAATGGGAATTTCAAAAGCTATGATGGAGAAAGTATTTGTAGCTAAATCAAATACAGTGAATCCAGAAAAGACCTTAATTTGTGGAACTAGATATGGAAACGTAATGGCATCACGTGGTTCTGTTATTCCCCTATTTATAGAACAGATTAAAAATGGACAACCATTAACAGTTACTGATCCTGAGATGACAAGATTTCTAATGAGCCTAGAAGATGCTGTAGAATTAGTGGTATTTGCATTCCAAAATGCTGAAGCAGGAGATATTATGGTCCAAAAGTCACCTGCATCTACTATAGGAGATTTAGCACAAGCAATCAAAGAATTATTTAGTGTAGACAATGAAGTGAAAATCATAGGAACTAGACATGGTGAAAAGCTTTATGAAACCCTATTAACAAGGGAAGAGCATGTAGTTGCAAAAGATTTAGGAGGGTTTTATAAGGTACCCGCTGACAAAAGGGATCTGAACTATGATAAATACTTTGTAGAAGGTAATGAGCATATACAACAAGCATCAGATTATAATTCTCATAATACAGAAAGATTAAATGTTGCTGAAGTAAAAGAAAGACTTTTAAAGCTGCATTACATTAAGGAAGAGCTAAAGAACTGGGGGAATAAATAAATGAAGATCCTTGTGCTAGGTGCTACAGGCATGGCAGGACATATTATTTCAATATATTTAAAAGAAGCAGGGCATGAAGTTACTGCATTTAGTAGACGTGAATTTAAATATTGTAATAGTATTAATGGTGATATTACTGACATTGATTTCCTTAAGACCGTTATTAAAGAAGGTAAATATGATGCAATCATTAATGCAATCGGCATATTAAATCAGGATGCAGAGAATAATAAATCTCTTGCAGTTTTATTAAATAGTTACTTACCTAATTACTTAAGTGATATTACAAGAGATATGAAAACAAAAATCATCCAAATGAGCACAGACTGTGTATTTTCAGGTAAAACTGGTGGTTATACTGAAACATCTTTTAGAGATGGTGAAACCTTCTATGATAGATCTAAGGCCTTAGGAGAACTTGAAAATAATAAAGACTTAACTTTTAGAAATTCAATTATAGGGCCTGATATGAATAAAGATGGAATAGGCCTTTTTAATTGGTTCATGAAACAAGATGGTGAAATTAATGGATTTACTAAAGCTATATGGACAGGTGTAACTACACTTACTCTAGCTAAGGCAATGGAAAAGGCATTAGAAGAAAACTTAACAGGTTTATATAACTTAGTAAATAATGAGAATATAAGTAAATTTGATTTACTTAACCTTTTCAATAGACATATGAAAGATAATACTATTAGTATTATGCCAAGTAATGCAGTTGCACTTAATAAATCACTTATTAACAATAGACAAGGCTTTAAATTTGTTGTTCCTAGTTACGAACAAATGACTATTGAGATGAATGAATGGATTGAAAGTCACAAAGAATTATATCCACATTATTTTGGATAAAGGAGGTCAAGAAATGCGTAAATTAAAAGTAATGACAATTGTAGGTACACGCCCTGAAATTATTAAATTATCAGAGACAATAAAAAAGTGTGATAAATACTTTGAACATATATTAGTACATACTGGACAGAACTATGATTATACCTTAAATGAAGTGTTTTTTGAGGAATTGGGATTGAGGGCTCCAGATTTCTATCTAAATGTTATAGGTGATAATCTAGGACAGACAATGGGAAATGTAATAGCTAAATCCTATGAATTAATGGTCGAACAAAATCCAGATGCAGTTTTGGTTCTCGGAGATACAAATTCTGGGCTAAGTGTAATATCAGCAAAAAGACTTAAAATTCCTATTTTTCATATGGAAGCTGGAAATAGATGTTTTGATGAAAATTTACCAGAGGAAATTAATAGAAGAATTATAGATCATACTAGCGATGTTAATCTTTGCTATACAGAACATGCAAGGAGATATCTTAATTACGAAGGAGTACCAAAAGAAAGGACTTATGTTGTAGGATCACCTATGGCAGAGGTTATAGGGGCTAATCTTGATAAGATAAATAACAGTAAAGTTCTTGAAACTCTTGAACTTGAAAAAGGTAAATATATATTATTATCAGCTCACCGAGAAGAAAATATTGATAATGAGGATAATTTCTTTGCACTTATGAATGCAGTCAATTCTATGGCAGAAATATATGATATGCCAGTTATATACAGTACTCATCCAAGAAGCAAGAAGTTTATTGAACAACGTGGATTTAAATTTCACTCTAATGTAAGAAACCTACCACCGTTTGGATTCTCAGATTACAATAATTTGCAACTCAATGCTTTCTGTGTAGTATCTGATAGTGGAACCATTGCAGAAGAAGCTTCTTACTTTAAATTTCCCGCAGTATCTGTAAGAACAAGTACTGAGAGACCGGAAGCCTTAGATAAGGGTAATATGGTCATTGGTAGCATAACAACTGAACAAGTTCTTCAAGCAGTAGATATGGCTGTAGAAATGGATGCTCGAGGAGATCTGGGAGAAGATGTGCCAAATTATGTAGACGAGAATGTAAGCACTAAGGTTGTTAAAATAATCCAGAGCTACACAGGTATAGTGAATAAAATGGTGTGGAGGAAATTATGAAGAGAGCGCTTATAGTTTTAGGAAACTATTTTCCGAATCCATCATCAGTCGCTAATTGCATGAACCCATTAATTGATAAGTTATCAGATAAATTCTTAATAGATATTTTAACTGATAGAAAAAAAATAGATATTCCTGAGTATGAAAGAAAAAAAAATATCAGTATTTATAGAGTGGATGACTATAGGACAATGAATACAATTTATTCAAATGAAATGAATAAAATTAACTCATCATATTTTCTTAAGCTAATGACTAAAATATTTACTATTATTTTAAAAACAGCATATTATATACGTTATGTAATGTTTTCGAAAGAACAAGGTACTGGCGGTTGGAGCATAAATAGAGTATATAATAAAGCAATAGAATTAGATGATAAATACAACTATGATGTAGTTTTTTCAATATCTCAGCCATTTCAGAGCCATTATGTTGCAGAAAAAGTTAAAGCCTATAAAGGGGAAAATATTAAGTGGATTGTATTTGAATTCGATCCTTTTTCTTTTAATAATCAAATTAAAGCCAGCACGGCACTCCGAAAAAGAATGCATGTTGACGAAAAAAGAATATTTGAAAAAAGTGACTGCGTTATACTAACACCAGAGTTGTATGATTATTATAAAAAGAAACAATTTATAAAAATGGACAATAAGATATTTTCATTATCTTTTGCAAATTTCGAACAGATTAAGATAAATGAGACTAATGTTAGTTGTGATTTTATGGAAAGAGATAAAATAAACTGTCTTTTTACCGGACAACTGTATGATAAAATTAGAGATCCCGGTGCAGTTTTAGAAATTTTTTCACAAGTAGATGATAAGATTAAGTTGCATATGATGACAAACTTTTCTGAAGAAAAAATTAGCAGTTACATTAATGGCGGCTATACGGCACATGTTATACCTTTTCAGAATAGAGACACAGCCCTATATAATTTAATGAAAGCAGATATATTGATTAATATTGGAAATACTGTTGAACATCAAGTGCCAGGTAAAATATTTGAATATATGAGTACCGGAAGACCAATAATTCATTTTTCAAAAATTAAGAATGACCCTGCAGTGAAGTATTTAAAGAAATACCCTGAAGTTCTAATTATTGAAGAATGGGAAACAGATAGTATAAATTATGTTGATCAAGTTGAAAATTTTTGTGAAAAGAACAAGAACTACAGGATGTCTTTTGAAGAAGTAAATGAATACTTAGGTGAATATTCAGGGAAAGCAGTACAAGATAGATTTTTTAATATTATTAATGAGATGTTGGGAGATAAATAATGGAATGAACAAAAGTAAACAAAGTATCCTTGCTGCACTCAGTGCGATTACATTAACCTTTCTAAATGGAACATTTGCTTTGATTGTAACAAAACTCGTTATTGTTGAATATGGTTCTGACTTTAATGGGCTGAATTCTACTGCGAGCCAGTTTATTAGTATGTTATTAATTATTGAAGGTGGGTTTACTATTGCAACTAATGTTGCCTTATTTTCGCCCATGGCTTCAAACGATAAGCTTGCAATAAACAAAATACTATCTGCTACACGTAAAATATTTAATAAAATAGGTATAACCTTCTTTCTTATAGGATCGGGTGCATCAATTGTTTATGCCCTAATTATAAATAGTGACTTGTCCCCAATGACTTCGTTCTTAGTGTTTTTCATGACAATATTATCAACAGCTTTCAATTTGCTTTACGCAACAAAATATAGAATATTATTACAATCAGAAAATAAGGAATATATATTAAACACTATACAAATAGGCACTCTAATATTAAGCCAATTGCTTATATTAACCACTATTTTTTTAGATGGACATATGTTGATGATAAGATTTTCAACAATGATAGGAGCAATATTAAACAGCTTACTCATCTCTAGTATAACAAAGAATAGATATGAGGGAATAGACTTTCAAGAAGATCCTGATTATGAATCGATAAGTGGTACAAAAGATATTTTCATTCAAAAAATTACTAGCATGATTTATTCGACAATCCCAATTCTATTTATCTCTGGAACGGTGGGAACTGTATATGCTAGTGTATATATAGTATATAATAATGTTTTTAGATTGCTGAAAAGTGTTATATATGCATTTATAAATGCACCTAGAATGGGGTTTGGGAAATTAATAGCAGAGCGAGATTCTGATTATGTATTAAAGATTTTTTTGCAGTATGAGTTCATTGTAAATTTTGTTATGTTCACCTTATTATCGACTACTGCAGTTCTTATAATGCCTTTTATTAATTTATATACCATTGGAATAACAGATGCCAACTATTACAATTGGACGATTGCTTTACTTCTGATTTGTATAACTTTTTTTGAGATTATTCATATACCTAGTGGAAATATAATCAATATGGCGGGAAAATTCAAAGTTGGAAGGAAAATACAAACCATTGCAAGCATAGTGTTAATTACTGTAATGATAATTGGAAATATAATCTTCGGTTTTTATGGTATATTACTAGCTGTTCTAATAACAGCAATTTTACTGGCGTTTCTTGAAATTGTTTATATTCATAGTAGATATTTCTTAGGAGCAATGCTTAATTTTTTAAAATTACTTTTACCAAATTTAGCTGTTATTGTACCTGTGATTCTGTTGGAGATAAAAATGTTACCCCAATTACACTCTTATGTAGAATTTTTCGTTGCTGGAATAGTTTTAGTAATATTAAACGCAGGAATTTTACTATTTGTAAACTATTTTACTAACAGAAATGTTATGCTTGATGTAATAATGAGATTAATGACAACAATTAAAAGTAAAGTTTGATGGTGATTTAGACAACTGAATTTCAAGGTGTATGAATATGAATTTGTAATGATCCGCACACCAACTACGGACTTCTCCAGAGCACCTATATGGATAGGTTACATTAAACTACACTATTTCGTTAAGACACCGTCGGATAGTTTGAACGGTCATATGGTTTGATCCAGTACCACTCATCCAGTAAGTCCCCAAGAAACTTTTCATCCACATAATTAAATTTTGGGAATCTTATATGAGTGCTAACTTCTCATATTTTTCCTACTCAACATAAGACCAGGGGTACCACATACCGAAATGGCAGAACAGCAGCCTTAAAGAGTAAATATATTTCGAGCTAAATACTTCCCTAATATGTAGTGATATATGATACAATATAAGTGGTAACACATTGATATCACTACATTGTGAGGAGGAATATGATGGCAAAAGTAACTAGAAAACAAAAGAGAGAAAAATTAGAGGAAATAAACTTTTTCGAGGAGTTTTTAAGAATTCAAAAACATTTTTTCAAGGAACTTATTCCAAACCTAAGATATATAAAAGATAGTAGGCATCAAAGCTATGTAGAGTATAGTACAGATATAATTTTCTTTGTTCTAATTATGAAAAATGTAACAGCACTTCAAAGTATGAATCAAATGACTACTGAATTTAACAAAGATAAGTGCATAAATAATGTAGCTAAAACATTGGGTTATCAAGATCTAGAGGAATTACCTCATCATGATACTATTAATAATTTTTTAAAAAAGCTAAAACCAATTGAAATTGAAAAAATAAGAACATATATGATAAAAGAACTATTGAAAAAGAGATGCTTAGAAAACTATAGACTATTAGACAAATACTGGACAATAGCTGTAGATGCAACAGGTTTAGCATCCTTTAAAGAAAGGCATTGCGAAAATTGCCTAAAAAGAGAATATGTAAATAAAGAAACCGGTGAAATTGAAAAAACCATATATTTTCACTATGTATTGGAAGCTAAATTAGTAGTAGGTGATATGGTATTGAGCATAGATACTGAATTTATCGAGAATGAAGAGTTTTACGAAAAACAAGATTGTGAATTAAAAGCATTCAAAAGATTAGCTGAAAGGTTAAAAAAGAACTATAAAAGATTACCAATATGTATACTTGGTGACAGCTTATATGCAGTAGATCCAATATTTAAGATATGTAATAAAAACAATTGGAAATATATATTTACCTTCAAGGAAGGTCGAACTAAAAGTATTTGGTTAGACTTTGAAGGATTGAAAAAACTTGAAGATAATAGTAATATCAAGGGTTATACTTGGGTAAATGAAATAGAATATAAAGATAATGTAGTAAATGTCTTAGAAGCTAAATTAGTTGAAAATAAAAAAGAAAAAGAATTTACATTCATCACTGATATAATAATAAAAGCAAACAATGCAGAAAAAGTATTGTTTGCAGGAAGAAGTAGATGGAAAATTGAAAATGAAGGTTTTAATAATCAGAAGAATAAAAAAAACAACATAGAACATCTCTGTTGCAAGGATTATAATGCAATGAAAAACCACTATCTTTTAGTGCAGATAGCAGATATATTAAGACAATTATTTGAGTGTGGATATGAGTTGGTTAGAAGTCTAAGAGCTTCAATAAAAGAAATATCTTCAAGGTTATTAGAATCTTTTCGAAGAGACGCTCTAACACCTGAAGATATCGCTAACTTAAACAAACGCATGCAAATACGTTGCTTATGATAATTAAATTATATCAAAGGTTGTGTTAAATGGGAAGGAAAAATTCAACTAAATATATAAGATTATCCACAAATTTAATAAATAGGGAATTCTATTCTTATGAACTGTGGATAAAATAATTTTAAAACTAGAATCCTGTGGATATTTTAAAAAATTGCATGAGTGTGAATTTTGAGAAGATTTTAAGAAGATTTGCTCGTTGGTGCTGGCAGAACAGCGAAAATCTTGCTTAACAATTTAGTGTTTTCAGTATCTGTTGGTTAAATTCACCTCTAAAGTTGTACAAAAGTTTGTTTAAAAGTGGTACAAAATAGGCCAAAATAATAAAAAAATAAGTAGGATTGAAGAAGAAACAAAATACAAAATATTCTGAAAATAAAAAAGAGCATAAAAAGCCCTTGATTATAAAATAAATTTTTTTAAAATTTTCAAGGAACATCTTTTAAAATAATTGAACTAACATATAAGTAATATTGAATTAAGTATTTTTTCTATAGTTAAGTTTGAATAATTGTTTCCATTTAATCGCAATACTTTTTTCATGGTATCTTTTGGATATTTTTTAATGATTTCTAATAAAGCTATAAAATCATTTGTGTTTTTGTAAAGTGTTCCGGTGCCTGTCACTTGACTTAATAAGTTGTTTTTAACAAGGATGCTTATAAAGAAATGAAATTGAAAATACCTTATATAATCTCAAGAGTAGGCATAAACGAAGATAGTATATTAAATAATGTATACAACAGAAAACCCAAAGAGAGTTTTAAGATTGTTTATGCTGGATCCTTAATAGAGTATAATTCAATTAATATATTAATTGATAGTGTGAAGTGTTTAAATGAATATAAAGTATATCTTGATATTTATGGCGATGGTCCGTTGAAAAAAACTGTAATAGATGCATCAGAAAAATACAGTAATATTGTTTATCATGGGCTTGTGGAAAATAAAGAAGTCAGTAAGGCAATCGAATCAGCAGATTTATTAATAAACTTAAGAGATACAAAAAACTATATATCTAAATTTGCGTTTCCTTCAAAGTTAATACACTATTTGGCAAGCGGTGTGCCAGTTCTTTCAACTAAAGTATTAGATGAAATTGGATTTAATAAAGCTGTTTTCGTAACAAATAATTTGGAACCTAAGAACATAAGCGAGATTATAGTATACATTATTAAACATCCTATTGAACAGACAGAAAAGTCAAAGTATGCTAAAGAATATATTAGATCGAATTTTCTCTGGCCTGATATTATTAAAGACATAAACTACTTTTTGAACGATATAAGCAATGACTTAAGAAGAAGCTAGTGTTGATTATTTTTGTAGAAAACAGTTTTATATTTGATGCTTATAATTTATAGTTTTGCAAGAATTTATTACAATTTATTAGGATAACAAAGTATTAATTATTTTAAAAAGATTAGTTGTAGTTTTTGATATTTCTGTTTACAGAACAAATTAATCAAGTGTTTGCATCCTATTGTGGATAATGCCTTGAATTGGTTGTGTTTCACTAGAACATTAATTTCGGAATTTTATTATCTTGAATTATTTTTGTATTTAGTAGCTACCTACCTACAAGATAATAACAAGTATATATATCCAAAGGAGTTATGACAATTCCACTAAATGTTATTAAGATGGAGTTAATTTACATAGTAACAAAGTATACTAAAAAGGATGAAATTATGAGGACAAAAAGTAGTATATATAATTTTATAATAAAACTAATATCTAGTATAATACCAAGTTTACTGGGGATTGTGTTAAACAATTTAATAATAACGACGTATGGTTCTGATGTTAATGGTGTTACTGCTACAGTAAGTCAGATTATAAATTTGTTAACCCTATTTGAAGGAGGATTTACATTAGCCACCAATGTAGTACTATATAAACCTTACCTAGATAATGATCTTGATAAAATAAATAGTATTTTAGGTGCAACTAAAAAAATATTTATCAGATTAGGTTATTTATTAACTATTTTGGCTTTAATCATTTCTTTTATAGCACCATACTTTATTAAAAGTGAAGTGGATAGAAATATAATAAGTGCATTATTTATAATTGCTTCTGCAAATTTAAGTATACAATTTCTATTTACAGCAAAATATAGCATAATGTTTTCAGTAGGACAAAGGGAATATATAATTAGTGCTTTAACCCTTGTATTTAATATTTTATCTCAAGCTTTATCAATAATATCTATCTTAAGCGGTGCAGGCATAACTTTTATAAAACTTGTGGCATTAGTTATACCATTACTGAGAATGCCATTTATAATTAGAATGTTACATAAGTATTTTCCAGATATAACCTTCAATTCTGAAAATCTTGATTTCTCTGTTTTAAAAATGACGAAAGATGTTTTGGCACAAAAGATAGCTAGTCTAATTTTTGGAAGTACTGATATTATTATTATATCAATGATGATTAATACAAAACTTGCAAGTGTTTATGCTGTATATAATATGATATTTTCTTTCATAAAACATATTTTATTCTCATTGATTTTAGCGCCATTTAATGCCTTCGGACAATTATATGCCGAGGGAGATATAAATAAACTAAGTCGCTTATATAAAATTTACGAATTTATTTCAATTATATTTGTTAATATATTTATTACTACAGCTCTTATTTTAATTCTACCCTTTCTTGAATTATATACAAGAGGAGTCGATGACATAAATTATTTAAATTTTAGTATCGCAACTTTATTTTCTATCTGTTGTCTACTAGAGCTAATATCGAACATGCTAGGCAGCTTATCTAATAGTAGTGGTGATTTTATTCCCATGAAGAAAATTGCAATTATAGGTGCAGTAATTAATTTATTAGTATCTTTAATCTTAGTAAAAACACTAGGAATAAATGGGGTTTTAATAGGGACTATTATAGCCTATTTAGTAATGGATTCATTACAAATTTATCTAGTACATGTAAAAACATTAAACAGTGGTGTAATTTGTTTTATTAAGTTAATCTCACTAAACTGTATCCTGTCTTTTATACTGGTTAAAGTTAGTTTGAATTTAAATTTGTATATTGATAATTACATCGATTTTATATTTCTAGGATTTCAGACATTTATAATTGCTACTATTATAATACTAACTTTCAATATTATAACTAACTTTAAGATTGCAAAGGAAAGTATCAGTAAAATGATAAGTGTTTTAAAGAAATAGTATAAAAAGGAGAGATTATGAAAAATAAATTATTATCTATATGCATTCCTGTTTATAATAGAAAAGATATTTTTAGACATTGTTTGATTGAAGCGTGTGAATCTAGTATGGAATTTATCGATGAGGTTGAAATCGTCATTTCTGATAATAATTCGGAAGATGATTTATTTTCAATAGTGGATGAAGTAAAAAAACTCTATAATTCTATAGAAATAAAATATAATAAAAATGATAAAAATTTAGGTGCATGTAAAAATGTTATTAGGGTTGTTGAAAATGCATCGGGTAAATTTTGTTGGATTATAGGAAGTGATGATTTTATAAAAAAAGAGGGGGTAAGTACACTAATTAATATCATCAAGCAATATAGTGACATTAGTTTTATTTGTTGTAATTATGATCATGTTTTTTTAAATCAATTACACTTAGAAAATAATCAATATTTAGAGATACATGAACAGTTAATAAACAAGAATATATTAATAGAACATAAGGCTCCAAAATGGTCGGGTGTAGTTGATAAATTTGATGAATTGATAGACCCCACTTTTAGTAATGTTTTTTTAGGTGCTATTATGACTGGAATATTTAAGAAATCACTATGGGATAAAGTAGAAAAAGATAATGTTATATGGGATGGATTTAATAGTCTAGAAAGTATATATCCACATTGCTATATATATGCAAATTCTTTTATAGGGGAAAAAGCTTACTACTGTGGAAAGCCAATAATAACTGTGGGTGAAGGGGCTAGAGAGTGGTCTATAGAGACAGGTAATACTTTTTGGGAATCATCGTTACCATTAATATATTTTAGTATTTTTGGAGACATGATCAATACTTATAAAGAGTGTGGATTAGATATATTGCAATATCAAAAATGTAAAAAATCTACTGCTAGGACAGCAGGTCGATATTTCTTACCTATTTTAATAAGAAAATATATTTTTAA
>CAYLXY010000011.1:0-14467 GCA_964387405.1 uncultured Clostridiaceae bacterium | reverse complement strand
GGTAATTCTATTGGCGCCTTCTATTGTATATGCGGATAGTGTAGAAAGCAGTATTTTATATACAGGATTAACTAAGTTATTAGAAGATGTAGGTAAAGCTTTAATTGTAATTGCTATACCTACAGGTATAGTATTTACAGCATATTCTTTTGTTAGGAAAGGTGCCGCAGATGATATGGATCATCAAAAATGGAATAATAGAATAAAAACCACTATAATTTCTACTATAGGGGCTATTACAGCAGGTGCTATTATATCATTAGTAAGCAAGTATTTTAGTGCATAATAATCAGGATAGAAGCTTTATGGTTAAGTGGACTGTTTTAATTAATAGTCCACTTTTAAAATTAAGGGAGGGTGCAATTTGACAAAGATTTTTATACTCCTTATAGAGGATATTATAAATGGAATAATGGACTATTTCAGTAATAATCTTCTTTTGAATTTAGTTGATATAGCTCTTCATGCAGAAAAACACATGACTAATATGGGTATTAGTGGATTCAAAAATCTGTTTAACATATTTGTAAGTTTCGGCATAACCCTTATTGTTTTAAAATTTCTAAAAAAAGGATTTGATATATATGTGCTTTGGTCAGATGGTGATGCAGACTCAGAACCTAGTCTATTGTTAACAAATTTTTTAAAGGCCATGGTTGTAGCTTTAACTTTTCCTATTATGTATAGTTGGCTTGCAAAAATTATTGAAGATTTAACTAATAGATCAATAAATGCATTGGGGTTAAGTACAAATACAGATATATCGCTTTTAGAATATATAATTTCTGGTAAGTCTCTCTTTCAAGCAATAGCATATTTAATATTTTTTATCTTTTTAGTAATCCTTTATGTGCAGTTTATAAAGCAAGGTTTAAGTATAATGATACTACGAATAGGTCTACCTCTTGCTTGCGTAGGGCTTATGGATGCAAACAAGGGTGTGTTTAATACATATATACAAAAACTTTTTCAACTTACCTTATCAGTAATGGTGCAGGTTTTATTACTCAAAATGGGATTAGGTCTTATGGCGGAGGGACATTTAATTTGGGGAATAGCTTCTCAATATTTTGCTATAAAACTTCCTAGCTTTTTACAGGATATTTTAATATCTTCTGGTGGAGGTGGTGCTATGAATACAGTTCATTCATCGGCACGTTTTGTGCAGACAGTAAAAAGCATTGTTAAGTAATAAATATAATAAAATGGGAGAATAAAATTATGGATACATTAAAAGAACTATCTACAGCTATTATTTGGCTAATAAGAATGGGAGCAATTGTACGCACAATTTATTGTTTTGTTAAAATGATAGCAAATGATGAAGAAGTTGGGGTTTATACTAAAAGAATTAAAAATGTAATAGTTTTTTATATTCTTTCCGAATCGGTTTGGCAACTAAAAGATATCGTAATAAGGTATTTTTATTTAGGAAATTAGTAAAGTGAAAAAATTTAAATGATAATAATAAGTTTTTATATTTAATTTCTTCTTCAATTTCAATTTTTTATTTATATTTAAATAATTTAGTTTAAATCTAGATGTAAGTGTAAAGGGTGAAAGGAGTAGTGTAACAAATGGAGGAAAGAGATAAATTATATATTCCAATTGGTTTGAAAGAAAAATATGAAATTTGGGATGGTTTTGGTAAAGAAGAAGCTATAAAGGCCTTTATATTTATTGCATTTTCAAGTATAATTGACATTTTTATATTTGTAATAACGAGAAAAACGATATTCTGTTCTGTGTGGTTTTTAGTATCTGTTGGTGGAAGTGTTATGATGCTTACAAAAGATACTACTAATCTTTCAGTAGTTGATCAAATACAAAATATGATACGATTTTCAAAATCACAAAGATATTATCCATATAAAGCTTTTGACGAATGGAGGTAAAGATGAACAAGAAAAATTTCAATTTTAGCTAGGTATTATAGTTTTTAATATATAAGGATGTGAATATATGGCTGCAAAAGATTTTATCTTATCAATTATTAAAAGAAATAAGCAAACAAAATTGGATATTGAAGAAAGAAAAAAAGAAATTGCAATAAAAACTGCACAAGATTTTGTTAATGTAAAGGATATTAGAGATAAATTTTTATATACACGAGATGGATATATAATGACATACATACAATCAACACCTATTGATATTAATCTTTTAAGTGTTAATGAAAAAACGACTGCAACTAGAACCTTAACCGCTGAAATTTCATCTGGAAGAAAACCTTTTAAATTTCTAGCTGTATCAAGACCTGTTGACATATCTCCACTTTTGACTAATTATCAAAATATTATAAATGATACTGCTAACCAAATACAAAAAGAATTATTAAGGCATGAAATGTACGCTTTAAGTAATTTTGCTTTATCAGGTGAAGTTGTAGAGAGACAATTTTACTTTATATTTTGGGAAGCATATGAAGAAGGAATTGAAAGAGATATCTTAAAGCGTTCTATGGAATTTATGACAAAACTTACAACTGGAAACAATTTAAATATTAAATGTAATATTTTAGATGAAGGTAAGATTGTTAGACTATGTAATTTAATTAATAATCCTGCATATGCAAATATTGAAGAAACAACTTTTGAACCGCATATATCTTTGCTTAAAATGAACTAAAATGTGATATATTTTTACTATTTATACTAGGTAGGGGTAAACATATTAAACCAACAATCGGATAATTATTGTCTGATTGTTTTTTATTTTAAAAAATAAGGAGGATACTTAAAATTGAAAAACAAAAATAAAGAGACTGAATTAAACAACACTCTTCTAAATATTATTGCACCTATGGGTTTAGAGTTTAAAAGGAATAATTTAACCATAGGTGAAAATAAGGGAAAAGTGTATGGGGTTATAAAATACCCAGAAAATTTAGATTACGGCTGGTTATCTAAATTAACAAATATTCCAGGTACTGTTTGTTCTATAACTTTTAATCCTATTGATAGTAGTATTTTTGTAGATAATGTTTCAAGAAATATATCAAGAAATTTAGGAATTGCTAATTCACACAAAGACCCACTTATACGTTCCAGGGCTGAAAAAGCAGCAGAAAGTGGGCAAAAAATAATGAAAAAAATAGACCAACAGGGTGAAGCTATAGGTTTAATGAATTTAACTATAATGCCTACCGCAAAAGAAGATGATTTATTTGAAAAAATCTGTAGAAAAACTGAAAGTAGAATAGCAGCTGTAGGTTGTAGGGCAAGGGTACTATCTAATTTACAAGAACAAGGTTTCAAACACTTATCACCATTTTATACGCCGGAAGAAGAAATAGAAAACATAGCCGATAGAATAGTTCCATCATCTACCTTGATAGGTGGTTTTCCTTTTGCATCAAGTGGCTACAATGACGGTAAAGGCTATTATTTTGCAAAAGACAGTTCAGGTGGACTTATAATTATAGATCCATGGAAAAGGGAAGAGGATAGAACAAATACAAACTTTGTAATTATGGGTGTACCTGGAGTTGGAAAATCTACTGCTATTAAACATATTGTATTATCTGAATATATGAAGGGAACAAAATTAATTTTCATTGATCCACACAGGGAATACTGGGAACTATGCAAAAAATTAAAAGGTGATTGGATTAATGCGGGTGGTGGGTCAAAGGGTAGAATAAATCCACTTCAAATAAGAACATCACCTAAAGATGATGATGACGATGTAGAAAAACTGTATGAAGATGAAGGGCAGGGCATGGGTGACATGGCCCTATACATTAAAAACTTAGAAATATTTTTCTCTTTATATATACCTTCTCTTTCAGATAGGCAGAAAGCAATTTTAAAGTCAGAAATAATTGAACTTTATAATAATAAAGAAATATATTGGGATACAGATATAACAAGGTTGTCCAATACAGATTTTCCTATTATGAGCGATTTATATAATCAAATATTAGAAAAGGCTAGGGGTAAGGAAAACTCATATACTAAAGATTATGATGATTTAAGTTTGTTTTTAAAAGATATAGCAATTGGTTCGGATTCTTTTTTATGGAATGGGCATACAACAATAGAATCTAGCTCTAGGTGTATATGTCTTGACACAAAGGATTTACAAAGTTCACCTCAAAATATAATATCTACACAATATTTTAACATGCTTCAATGGGCATGGGAAGAAATCACCAAAGATCCCGATGAAAGGGTGCTTTTAATATGTGATGAGGCATATTTGATGATAGATCCTAAAATACCACAGTCTTTAGCATTTCTCAGAAATGCAGCAAAGGGTGTTAGAAAATATGAGGGTGGTATAGCCATAATATCCCACTCTGTAGTGGATTTTTTAGATCCTGCAATAAAAATGTATGGTCAGCCACTTTTAGATCTGGCTACTTTTAAAATTATAATGGGGGCAGATGGGCAAAACTTAGAGGAAACAGGAAAGCTTTATAACTTAACAGATGCAGAGGAAGAACTTGTAGCATCTAAAAAAAGAGGGTCTGCACTTATGATAGTTGGTTCTAAAAGGCTTCAAATACAATTTGAAATTCCAGAATATAAGTTTAAATATATGGGGACAGCTGGCGGAAGGTAAAAACAAAAGAAACAAAGCATACACAGTTCTTGCTCTATCTAAGATAAGATAGGCAAGAACTTGTTATTTAGGAGGTGTTTTTGATGGATCCTGCAACTATGGCCATATTAAAAAAAATAGCATTGCAAGCAATATTAGACGAAAAGGCTAGAAAAAGATTAATTGTAACATTAACAGTTATATTGATTACTGTACTTATTATTGCCATAACTATAGCTAGTGTGCCAACTATATTAATAAATACTTTTGTTGGCTATTTTTTCAATATTGATGAAGTTAGTGGAGATATACTAGAAATAGATGAATCCGATTTAAATATCATTGAAGATATAGAAAAGGCAGCTGTATACCAGGATACAATTATTATTATAGACCAACTAAATAAAGAGTGGATTGAAGAAGTAAAATCAGAAAACAGCGATTGTGATGAATTTGAAATTAATTATAATTATACTCTTACATGGGAGTCATTAATTTCCATAGATTCTGTACTTTTAAAACAGGATTTTGAAGTTGTTGATTCTGAGAAAGTAATAAAGGTAGGACTAAGTTTTGTAATTAGGAAAATAGAATTTGAAAACAGAACTAAAACAGTAACAACTACTTCCACAGGCCCAGATGGCAGTAGTGTAAGATCAAGTAGAACAATAGAAATAAAAGTAGGTATAATAACAATCGATACAAAGGAATTTAGTGATGTTCTTCTGGAAGTAGAAATTGTAGAAGAAGAAGATGTTTTACTAGCTACCAATATTTTTGAAACTATTTCTTTTATAGATTTAGAAGAAAACTTAAATCTATATGATAGTTCTATTGATTTAAGTAGTTTAGAGGAGTATCCAGAAGGATATGCTAATTTGCCATATTACAACCAGACAGATAAAAGGTGGGGAGCTAGTTCCTATGGGAGCAGTAGTATAGCAAGTAGTGGGTGTGGACCAACTTCTTTAGCAATGGTAGTTGCAGGGTTAAGCAATAATAAGGTTACACCTAAAAATGTAGCAGACTGGAGTATTGCTAATGGACATAGAGCAGAAGGTGCAGGGTCTTATTGGAGTCTTATGACAGGTGGTGGAAGTCATTATGGATTGAATGTTAAAGCAGTCAGTAGGCAGGATCCTAACGCGATAGTTAAAGCCCTTAGTGATGGATATCCAGTGATAGCGTCTATGGGCAGAGGTCACTTTACAAATGGGGGACATTTTATAGTTCTAAGAGGAATAACAGAGGATGGTAAAATACTGGTTCATGATTCTGCTTCTGTTAAAAGAAGTACGGAATGGGACTTAGATATAATTATGAACGAAAGCAGTAAAATTGATGGAAACAACGGTAGCCCATTTTGGATATTTAGTAATTAATAGAAAGTTAAAGAATAACTTTTATCAAAAATATGTTTTTAGGAGGTATAATATTTGCTTTTATATTTAAGCAGTAATGAAAATTTAACCCTTTTTGATTTTTTAAAAGAAGAAGAAGGTATGCTTATTGAAAAACTTTCAGGTGAGTTTTATTTAAAAAGGTTCATAGTGCATGATATGAGAACTTTTAGCCATTATAGATATATGATTATAGATTTAAGTATAATAAAAGATCCAATAGATGATATTATAGAGGCCTTAAAAGCTTTAAAGATTATGTATGATGTAAGAATAATATTACTTGCAGGAAAGACCAGTATAGATTTTCTTAATAAAATAATTGATGAAGCTAATATTTACAACATTATTTTTAAAAGGATGCTAAGTAAAATAAAGAAACAGGCCAATGTTTGTCTTAGTGAAAAAGGTATGACAAAACATTATGTTAAAATAAATATAAATTTAAACTATGATGAAAATGAAGGTGTCGAAACTACTTTCAAATTATCAAGTTCAAACTTACTTAATAAGGATAAGCAAATTATAGAAAATAAATTCACGGAAAATAAATATACAGAAAACAAGTTTGATATTAATGATGAAAATATTAAGATAATTATTGCAGGTTCTATGCCTAGAGTAGGTACAACTACTACAGCTATGAATATGGCAAATTATCTTTCTAGTGTGGGTGCAAAGGTATCTTATACAGAAGGAAACAAAAGCAACCATTTAAGCAGCATACATTCTTATTTCTTTTTCAATAACCCTATAGCTAACAATTATTTTACAGATAATGACGTGGATTATTATTTTAATGGTAATATTCCAGCAGAAGGTTATAATTTTAATATTATAGATATAGGAGTGTTGAATAGTCAAAACCTTAAACTACTAGAAGAATTAGGGGATATGAAGTTACTTTGTGGGGGGACAAAGCCTTATGAAATAGAAGAAATAAAAAAGGTTTTAGAATTTGCAAATGATAAAGATGTAAAATTAATACTGCCTGAGGGTAGCGTGTTAAATATAGAACAAGTAAATTTACCAATAAAAAATGAACAAATATACTATACACAATATTCCTTAAATTTATTTGATGGTAATATTAATGCTAAAGTATTTGAATCGATTTTATACAAATATACTAATAAATTTCAGATTGATAGGGCTATATAATATTCTTATATAGCCCTTATGCTAATTGGTTTAATGAAGATGGAGAAGAAAAAAATCAAAAAGCTAAATTAGCATTGTATGATTTTTATAAAGAGTTATTGAAATATAAACCTTTTAAGAAGTATAAAAGAAAATATTTAGAACATATGTATTATATGACCTTTTTAACAGAGATTAAAAAAGCTATTAATGAAGAAAAACATTCAACAGAAGTCATCGACTTCCGTATAGCAATAATATATGAAATAGCAAAAATTAAATATAAGTTAGAAAATAATGGTTTATAATGAATTGCTTTAAAATAGAGCAAAAGGGGGGACTGCTTTTGTATGATTATTCAAATTTACAAGCAAATAGTAAAATTGATATATCTCACTCCACAAGAGTTGCAAGGTTGTGTAATATGCTTTGCAGCTCTTTAAATATTAATGAGAAAATTAAGGAAATAATAATAATTTCAGCTATGTTGCACGACATAGGTAAGGTTAAAATAGATTCTCATTTATTAAATAAAAAAGGAAGTTTAACTAGTGAAGAATGGAGCAAAATAAAAAAACATCCTATATATGGATATACATTAGTAAAAAATATGGGTTATGAAGATAATATTTGTAAAGCTATACTATATCATCATGAAAATTATGATGGTACGGGTTACCCTAAAGGCATAAAAGGCAGTAAGATCCCATTAGGGGCTGGAATTATTAGAATTTGTGATAGCTATGATGCTATGAGAAGTATTAGATCTTATAAAAAATCAATGGACCATGAAGGAGCTATAAACGAACTGATAAAAACTAAAAATATATACAGGGAAGATTTATTAAATAAATTTTTAAAAGCAGATTTTGATGTAATTGAAAGGTTATATGATAATAAGTTTTGATAAATATTAAGAATCTTAAATAAGCTTCTTTTGTTTGTTTTTTGTCCAACAAAATATAGTATAATGGAGGTGAAATATGTGGACTGGAGGAAATTTGTGGTGGAGTGGGGTTGGGTAGCAATAGCTGTACCATTACTTGCACTAATAGGGACTACTATCGTAAATATTGCACAAGATAATAAAGGGTGGAAAAATATAAAAAATAAAATAGGCGAAAAAAGAGGACATACACTAGAAGAACAGCATGAAGATATAAAAGATGCAATTACAGAAAAAACTTCAACTATATATACTAAAGTAGAAAAAATTAGCGATATTACCATTAGAAACGAAAGTTTATATAAAAACCTTGATTTAAATCAACAAAAAGTTAAAGATAATGTAAACAAGCTTGTTTTTGATTGGGAAAAAACTGTAACAGAAAACAAAGAACTTAATAAAGAACTACAGAAAATAAAAGAGCAAAATAATATTCTAATTAGACAAAATAATGAAATGAGGATAGAAAATAAAGAGTTGAAAAAAGAAATAGGTACAGTGAAAGAACAAAATAATAACTTAATTTGGCAGAATAATGAGATTAGGATAGAAAACAAGGAATTGCAAAGAGAAATTGGAGCAATAAAAGAACAAAATAACACCCTAATTAGGCAAAGTAATGAAATTAAAGCAGAGAATAAAAAGTTATCTAAGCAAGTGGAGTTAGCAAGAAGAACCTTAAGAAATAAAAACAAAGAAACAGAATACAATGAAATAATAGAAAACGAAAATGAGAACGATTGGGATTTAGAATTGTAATAACATTATGGTAGTAAAACCATTAGCACAATTTCAATACATATGCTATTATATTAGCATAAGGTAATCGGATAGCAGGGTGTTGGTTGCCACCTTACTTCAGAAGAAGGGAGGTGGAGCGAATGAGTACATACGAAGCAATATATTTAATGATTGCATTTGGTGTATTTCTAATAACGCTTATCTCCTATTTAGATAGGAATAATAACCGAAAAAAAATAATCACCCTGTATTGCCGTACAGAGTGATTAAATAGTTTTAATTACATGTAGTGGCAATCGCATTATGCGAAATCCGATTACCTTATTTATATTATACCACAACATAAAGTAAAGTAAACATCTACATAAGAATTAAAATAAAAAATTAAGCTTAATAGGCACTCAATGGAGTGTCTTTTTTTATTTTTAAAAACAATATTAATATTAAATATAGGGGGAAATATTAATGAATGAATTAAAAAGAAGTGGAAAAAGAACTAGAGAGCAATTAACATTTAGCGACACTTATCTTGTGCTTGATAATTTAAGGGAATATGATTTTGATTTAGTTAGCTTTTATGTAACATTTACTCAATATATAGATAGAAGAAATTATGAAGGTAGGGCTGAAAATAGTTTAATATTTGCAAATAATGAAGCTCTTTTTAAAGCATTCAATGTTTCCAGAAATAGATTTTATAGATTGCTAAAACTATCCTATGAATGTGGACTTATAGATATAGAAAAAGGAAGCAATAATAGTAATATATATATTTTAAATGATGTTATTGCCTTTGAACCATTAAAAATAATTAGAGATTGGGAAAATAGAAATGGACAAAATAAAGATCAAGTTAAGATAAATAAAGAAGGAATTGTAAAAGATGAAGAAACAGAAGCAATACAAGAAACAAGCAAACTAGAGGAAAAAGAAAAAACAGAAAATGCTGTAATAGAAAAAAATAATAAAGAATCAATAAAAGTAGAAGATTCTAATTTTAAAGACAAAAAAAATAAAAATAAAGGGTACCGTAAAAGGAGTTGTCCCAAAAAGGGACAACCCAAAACAAAGAAAGCAAAAGAACTGGTCATCCCGAAAAAGGACAACCAGTCATCCCAAAAAGGGATAACCGGTCATCCTGAAAAGGGACAACTCTCAAATCTAGGTTGTTCTGATGGTTTCAATGCTTTGGATAGTCCAAAAAACAGCTCTAATAGTTCTAAAGGTTTAATAGATCTAAGTTTTAATAGTTCTAAGTCTATCAGTCAGTCTATATACGAATATGAAAATAATAATAATATAAATAATAATAAAACTAAAAAAACAGACAGACAGGATAGGTCTAAAGAACAACTGGAATATTTATACAATATATTTAAAAAATGTGAAATTCATTTAATCGAAGAATCCTACAAAGATGCTGTTATTCATGCTATTAGATTATTGGTTATGGATATTGAAAATAAAAAAATAATAAAGATTGGTGGAAGTTTAATTCCGACTGATTTAGTCAAGAACGATTTGAAAAAGTTGAGTTTTTTAATAATAGATCATGCTATCAATAAATTTAAAAAAGTATCTATGGAAAAAGAAATAAAAAACACTGTAGCTTACTTAAAATCCTGTATATACAATTCAATTTATGAAATGGGGGTGGATATAGATAGTGAATTAAGATATAAGCAAATTATATATTCATAATGAGCTAATGCATTTTAATTTGTTTTTAAAAGAAAGGATGAATAGCATGATGTTAGTTGTTGCAGTAGCATCATTAATTTGGTTGGTTTTTTGGTATAATTTTTTTACTAATGTTGATTAAAATTTTGATGAAAATAAGATAAATAGACACTTAATTTTAGTATGTAAAAAACATTAAATTGAATATATCTTAAAATTAAAGAGTCCTAAATTGCAATATCAAGTTAGCCACTTAAATAAAATTCGGCGTATTTATTAAAGTTTATGTTTTCCGTTCATATTAAAAGACGTAGTTTAACCTTGTTTTTATCTTGATGTGATTAGGATAATTTAGCTAATTCTTGTTCAAATGCGACAGCTGGTTGTTGATAGTTTAGGATTCTTCTTGGTAAGTTGTTAAGTATCTGGCAAATACGTTTTATTGCATCCCTAGAGTAGTCTGTAATCGCTTTTCCTTTAGGGATATAGCGCCTTAGAAGCCCATTATGTCGCTCGTTAGACCCTCTTTCATAGGATGCATATGGTCTAGCAAAATAGACATCTGTGACACTTTTCAAGCAGGATGCTAAATTAGAAAATTCGCTGCCGTTGTCAGAGGTAATCGTCTTGAAGACTTGTGGAAATACCTCCCCGAAGGTGTGCTGTAATTTATTTATTGCATAGTCAACTGAGTCATGATCCTGATCATCAATTATGATGGCGTAATAGTTTCTAGTTTTACGTTCAACGAGGGTTAGTAATGCATTATCATCCGACTTCTTTCCCTCTACAGTGTCAATTTCCCAGTGGCCGAATTCCTCTCTATTTTCAATTTCAACAGGACGTTCGGCAATACTTTTACCCAGGACCCGACGATGTTTTCGCACGCTCTTCGTCTTCGTATTTAGTTTTGTCTTCATAGCCAAATCGATATTTCGAACGCTTAATTTGCATTGGTCGATATAGTTATATAGGGTTTTGGTCGACACCATAGGTCTGTCTTTCCAGTCTGTCTGTCGTTTTGTAAACCCAACGACTGCATCAGGTGACCAACCGTGCTCTAGGATTTTTTCACAAGCAAAATCAATAAATTCCATCGCTACTAAAAGTTTGCTTTTTGCACCACAGTTTCTCCTGTTCTGTTCATATACGGCTTGCCCTGTTTCAGGGTAATAAGCTGTAAAGGGCTTTCTTCCAGTCTTGAGTTGCGTTGTTGTCCCACGTTGAAGCTCATTGGCAATTGTCTGGTGAGCACGTCCTAAGCGCCTTGCAATTTCTCTGTTAGAGTGTTCTGCTTTGTGTAGTGCAGAAATTTTACCACGCTCAAAGGGTGATAGATGTTTGTTTTTACGGTTTTGTATGGTATTATTAGTATGTGCCATTATAAAACTTCCTCTCATTGTTAGTCTCGTAACTTCAATGATAACACGAATTTTTATAATGGCTATTTTTTTGCTTGTTTTAGGTGGCTAAGTTGATTATACAACTAACCAAAATTAAAGAGTTAATAATAGCTCTTTTTTTAATATAAAAAATCAAAGGAGAGATGAAAAATGAAAGATGGAAAAATCAAAGACAAAGAATTAGTAAAGAAGGCATTAAAAACACCACCTATAATTCAACCAATAGGAGAGATAAGAGATAAAAATGTTCTTGATATGTTTGTAGAAGCACAAAAGAACTCCTGTGGCTCACATACAACTATCATGGCTACACATTGGAATGAATACCAAAAATATCTAAATAGAATAATTATGAGTGTGAAAAATGGTAGTAATTAAGGGAATACTTACATTAAAGGCAGTTGGAAGGGGGATTATGATGGAAGAAATCCTAACTTGTATTTTAAATAATAATTCTATTATTATTGATATTATAGGAATTATTACTGCAATATTTCCACTATTATTAGGAGTAGCTATAATAATTCGTTTTATAGTCAATATGCAGTCTACATTATTGTATAAGATTTTTAAGTTTCCTAAGAATATTTATGAATATAAGCATATAAAAAATATATTAAAGGTATTAGGCTATATTTGTATACAGCTATTCTTATTTTTTATTATTATAACTTTTACAATGCTCTATTACTTTATATATTATGGAATGTTTTTACCTAAGATTTATGGGGTTGAAACATTGTTATAGGAAAACTAAGTAAATAAGCTAAAATTCCCGTGCTTAGACAAAATAATATAACAAATGCCCACATCCACCACTTTTTATTAAGCTTTGATTCTTTTTTATTTAGACTATTATACGTTTTAATCCATAGTCTCTTATCGGGATTAATAGAGACTTTTGCAGTTGAAATTATAAGGATATAAGATAGCAATAATTTGTAAATTAGATAAATAGACACAAGAAAACTAAATATTATAAAAACCCCAGTAAAACTTTCAAAAGTATTATCTAACATGAACCTATATATACTAAGAAAGATTTCACTATCAATAGATGTTTTAGAAGTTTCAATTAAGTCCATTAAAGGCATCATTGATGATGAAAAATTAATTTTATAAACAACAACTATATAATTCATCAACAATAAAAACCAACAAATTATATTTCTAACAGACATATTAATAATATTATGTTGTACAGAGATGTAATTACTTATATTTAAAATAGTCTTGTAAATTAATATAGATATAAGTAAGCTAACTACAGTGATAGTGAGAAAAAAGATAATTAATCTATCTATGTGTCTATAAAATAGTATCATGAAAAAAATGAATATAACAGCCAAAATAATTATATACCAAGGATCATCTGCCTCAGATGTTAAAATAGAATTTGAATTATTATTATTATTTATAACGATGGTCTTTGAGTTATAATTATTTTCATTATAATTGTAGCTATTGACAAGATTGTTGTTATTATTAAAACTGTTAATAACAGGACCATTATTATCAATGTTTATAGGTTTTGTAGAAGTTCTTTTATCTTCTTTCTTTAGCTTAATATAATCAATAAAAGTAGGTAAAAATCCTAGTAAAAGAAATATTGTACTAATAATAAATGAGTCTAAATTATTTATAAAAAAGTTTATCATTGTTTACTCCTTTATTATGTCATACTCTCTATGATACTTGTCCTATTCATTTACCTTTCAACTTTTGAAGTAACTTTAATCTTTCTTTTTCAATATCCCTATTTAATCTGTGGAGGTTAAATCACTAGCAATTTCTAAATCATCGTTGCGTTTTTGCATATCTCTAATTTTTAGCAAATTAATATAATCCTCTAAGGCTTCTTGGCTTTCAGGGGATAAATTATATTCTTTTGAAATTTCATCTAAAGCAGAATCGGTCTTTTCTTGTTCTTCAACAATCTCTCTAACAGGTTGTCTAATATCAGTTTCGCCAAGGAGGTAGTCAATGGATACATTAAAAAAATTAGCGATAAATCTTAATGTATTATAGTCAGGCTGCTTTCCTTCGGTTTCATATCCAGAAATAGTTGAACGTGTGCTATTAAGCTTTTTTGCTAACCCTGCCTGTGTAAGATTTAATTCTTTTCTAAGCAATATTAATCTTTTTGCAAAACTCAAGACATCACCCCCTACTGTTACAATTTTACATGATAATGTCACTTAAATAAACATTTCTAAACAATCACCCCTACAAAGGGCATATAATTTAAAAGACGCTTGACAATGCCCTTGATAGGGGCTATAATTAAATTATGAAAGTTTATTTCAGACACTGTATTAGGAGGCATAAGATCACATGAGGGAAAAACTTAGAAAAATTAGAATTTCAAAAAAGATGACACAAAAACAAGTTGCAACACTTGTGGGAATTAAAAGGGCAACATATACAAATATAGAATTAGGAAACAAAAATCCTTCTTTAGCAGTAGCAATAAAAATTAAAAATATACTTGGACATGATAAAGATGATATTTTTTTAATAAAAAACAATAGCTAAATAGAGGGTTTGTAATAAACTAACTTTGATTTATATATGCAGGACTTTATAAAAGGTTCTCATATTTAAATATATAA
>CAYLXY010000010.1:0-14923 GCA_964387405.1 uncultured Clostridiaceae bacterium | reverse complement strand
TAAATATTTATTGCTGATGCAGAAAAATATATATTCAAGAAGATCTTTTCAATCTATTTTTTTGAAAAGAAGTGCGAATATTTCGACAAGTTTGAAATAACTAATTAAAGGAAGTCTATGAAGTATAAAAAAACTTGTAATTTGGCAAAATAATTTATTTACAGGAAATTTTATCAAAATTTAAAATTAAAGTTTAAAAGGGGGATATTAAAATGGCTTTAGGTAAAGAAGATAGACTAGATAATATATTGAATCATAATGAAAGGTTTGTATTCCATAAAAAATACGAAAAATATACTGCAACAAAAAATCCAAATAAGAAAATAGTAATATTATCATGCATGGATACAAGGCTAACAGAATTACTACCAAAAGCTATGAACATAAAAAACGGAGATGCCAAAATAATAAAAAATGCAGGTGCAACCATAACCCATCCCTTTGGTAGTGTTATAAGAAGTTTACTTTTAGCAGTATATGAATTTAATACTGAAGATATCATAGTTGTCGGCCACTATGATTGTGGAATGACTAATCTAGATGGTGATTACATTGTAAAACAAATGTTAAAGCGGGGAATAGAAGAAAAAACTATGACTATTTTAAATAATTCCCTAGTAGATATAGGAAAATGGCTTGAAGGTTTTAGTTGTGCAGAGGAAATGTTAATGGCAACTGTTAATTCCATTTTAAATCATCCTTTATTTCCAACTGATATAAACATACATGGACTTCTTATGCATCCACATACTGGAGCCCTTGACCTTATAGTAAATGGATATGAATAATAAATAAAAAACTCATATCTTACTCATATCTTATGGTTAATTGTAGGGAAGACCTTTGTCTTCCCTACAATTTTATAAATTAATTATAATCTATTCTCTATTTCCAATACATACTTATCCCATTCCATTTTCGAAGTATTAATAATGATCTTGTCTAACTTAGATTCCTCTGTAAATTTCAGTAATTTTTCTTGCATAAGCCAATATCTTTTACATATATCTTCTATAGTTCCAAAGGAAAGACAATAATTTTTCCATGTTTCAGGCCTTCTAATAAAAGTATCTAGTATTCTTTCTTTGATTAGCTTTTTATCCATTGTTAAAATAACAAGCTTCATATCCATAGATTTAAGTCGATTATCAATATCTTTAAATGGGCGAAAACTGGCTGATTCTATACTATGGGTTAAATGAAATCTTTCTGCTATAAAAAAAGGTTTAATTTCTTCAAATTCCATATCTTTAAATCTAGAATTATAAAAATTAAAATAAACTTTTTCAAATATATTCACGTATTCTTCCAACAGCCCTGCTCTTCTATTTACAGTTGGCTGTATATTTTCAATAATACGTTCTGTTAAATATTCACTAAGTTGGACTTTAGTCTGTTTTTTTATATACCAATCTCTTTTGGTCAACTTTTCAATGATAGTTGTTTTTCCTGTTGCACATACACCTTCTATAATAATACCTGACATATTAATTATCTTCCTTTGCTTACTTTACTTTTTCAACTAAATAATATCCTATACTATTTATTAAGTATAGGCAATGTTGAACCTGCACTAGGAAGCAAGAGAATCTGAGAATCTGGTCCTAATTCTTCTAAAGCCTTATCTATTGCCTCTTGAACTGTTTTAAATGGTACAATACTTATTTTTCTTAAAAGATCATCCTCTAGGTCTGAAACCATAAAAATTTGTGCTTTGCCTAAAACCATAGCTATGGCGGCTGCCTTGTGTCCACCTAGTTTGAAACTCTTTTTTATCTCTTTTATCATATCCTTAGGGGCTTTGTTTAACATCCAATCTTCAAAAGTATCTTCTCCAAATCCTTCTTTTGCTGATGCCACAAGTATTATTATACCACCTTCTCTAACTGCATGTTTTGCATTATCTAAACCTTTTTGAGCCTGATATATGTTTATATCTTTAGGATATCCTCCCGGGGATACTATTGCTATATCTGCTTGTCTCTCTATTTGTATTCCATACATTTTATCTAAATCTTTACAGCCTGCCCTATGGGCTTCCATATAATGTCCTGATACTGCCCTTACAATTTCCTTTTTACTATTTAATACTACATTTATTAAAAAATCTATTTTTATATAATCTCCAACCTCATCTATATCTTGACGTACAGGGTTTGTGTCTAAATTACCTGCATGGGCTTCCTCCTTAACCATATTTGAATGGTTTGCCTGTATAGCATCATGGCTTGATACTCCTGGCATTAAAGCTTTTGCTCCTCCAGAGTAGCCTGCAAAATAATGATATTCTATATTGCCCATACATATGATTCTATCTGCTTTTGCAACAGGTTCAAATATATCCACAGGTGTACCGTGCTTACATCTTCCAAAATTAATACATCTGTCCATTTCACTATCAATTATTTGAATATCACTGTTGTATATTTCTTCACCAACTAACAGTTTTATTTCTTCTTCTGTATGATTTCTATGACAACCTAGGGCTAAAACAATGCTTATGTCCTTCTCTTCTACTTCTGCCCTTTTTAGTTCTTCTATAACTGGTGGAAGAACTATTTTACTAGGCATAGGTCTTGTTATATCACTAGTTACTATTGCTATTTTTTCTCCTGGTTTAACTATGTCTTTTAATCTTTTACTTCCTATTGGATTTTCTAAGGATCTTTTTACTTCCTCTACTCCCTTTAATTCAAATTCAATTTCATTTGGAAGTAATGAACCCATATAGTTCTTGTCATCTATATGAAATTCAACATCGCCTTTTCCATACTTTAACTGATATTTCAAGTTAAACACCTCCAAGATAGAATAATAAAGTGTAGCCTTAGGCCACACTTTTCTTTATTATACTTTAGCTACTCCTGATTCAACAGCTGCTTTGTAAACATCCTCTGCTACTTTTTTACTAACTCGTTCATCAAAAGCTTTAGGAATAACATATTCTTCAGTTAATTCTTCATCTGATACTAATGATGCTATTGCATAGGCTGCTGCTATCTTCATTTCTTCATTAATATCTGTAGCTCTTGCATCTAAAGCTCCTCTGAAGATACCCGGGAATGCTAATACGTTGTTTACTTGATTTGGAAAGTCAGATCTACCTGTACCTACAACTCTAGCTCCTGCTTCTAAGGCTACATCTGGGTATATTTCAGGATTTGGGTTTGACATTGCAAATACTATAGAATCTTTAGCCATACTTGCTATCATTTCCTTTGTCACTGTATCAGGTCCAGATACTCCAATAAAAACATCTGAATCCTTTATTACTTCTTCCAGTGTACCTTTTTCCATATCTAAATTTGTAATTTCTGCTATTTCTGTTTTTGCAGAGTTCATATTATCTCTGCCCTTATATATAGAACCTTTTCTGTCACAAAGTATTACTCTAGTTAGTCCAGTGGACATTAAAAGCTTTGTAATAGCTATACCGGCAGCTCCTGCCCCATTTACTATTACTTTTACATCTTTTATATCTTTCTTTACAAGTTTCAATGCATTTATCATGCCAGATAGCACAACTATGGCAGTACCATGTTGGTCATCATGAAATACTGGAATACTTAGTTCTTCTTTTAATCTTTTTTCTATTTCAAAACATCTTGGTGCAGCTATATCTTCTAGGTTAATACCTCCAAAGGTTGGTTCTATAGCTTTTATAGTATTTACTATTTCATCAACATCTGTTGTACTAAGACATATAGGGAAGGCATCTACATCACCAAAGACTTTAAAAAGAACTGCTTTTCCCTCCATAACAGGCATAGACGCTTCTGGACCTATATCCCCAAGTCCAAGAACAGCTGTACCATCGCTTACTACAGCAACTAGATTCCACTTTCTTGTATAGTCATATGCTTTATCTACATCTTTGTGAATTTCCTTGCAAGGTTCAGCTACTCCAGGTGTGTATGCTGTTGATAGATCATATTGATTTGCAACAGGCAGCCTACTAACTACCTCAATTTTACCTCTCCACTTCTTGTGTAAGTCTAAAGCTTCTTTTAATAAAGACATATTTCCATCCCCTATCTATTAAAGGGGCAACATCTTACCCCTTTACAATTTTAATTTTTCGTCTCTGTAAACTAAATTTATAGTATATCTTTAAGTATTTCCACTATATGTGCAGTATTTTCTGCAATATGCACTCCTGCCTCTGCTAATAGTTTTTCTTTGTTTTCTGCACTTCCACTACCATCGGCAGATACTATTGCTCCAGCATGTCCCATGCTTTTTCCCTTAGGAGCATTTTTACCTGCTATTAATGCTATAACTGGTTTACTAATGTTTTTCTTTATATATTCAGCTGCAAGTTCTTCTTCATTTCCACCTATTTCACCTATTATAACTATAGCTTTAGTTTCTTCATCTTCTTCATATAATGGCAGTAATTCTGCAAAGGTTGAGCCTGGGATCATATCTCCACCTACTCCTATGCAAGTTGATTGACCTATTCCTTCGTTGGTCATCATGAATACTGTTTCGTAACAATTAGTTGCACTTCTAGACATTACTCCTACATTACCTTCTGAAAATATTCTGTGAGCCATAAATCCTGCTTTTGATTTTCCTGGTGATATTATTCCAAAGGAGTTGGGTCCTATCACTCTACATCCTTTTGTCTTTGCAATATGATATACATCCATCATATCTTTTACAGGAACATGTTCTGCTATTGTAATAATTAATTCTATTCCTGCATCCATTGCTTCATAAATTCCAGCTTTACTGTACTTAGCAGGGACAAATATTACTGTGGCATTGGGCTTTGTAGCTTCTACAGCTTCTTTTACAGTATCAAATACAGGAACTCCTAATATTGTTTGTCCACCTTTTCCAGGTGTTACTCCTGCAACCACATTAGTTCCATATTCTAACATTTGTTCTGTATGGAATGCACCTTCCCTACCTGTTATGCCTTGTACCATTAATCTTGTATTTTTATCAACAAGTATACTCATTATTGATTCCCCCTTTTGCTAAGCTCAGCAACACCTTCTCTAAGACCATCTACTGATACTACATCGTAATTTATGGAATTGATTATCTCAACTCCTAAATCTTTGTTAGTACCTTCTAGCCTTACAATTACACATTTACCTTCCGGTTGAGCTTCCATGGCAATTTTTACACCATCTGCAACTTCATTACATCTGGTAATACCACCAAATATATTTATAAATAAGTATTTAATATCTTTATTTGATAATACTATCCTTACCGCTTCTTTAATTCTATCTGAAGTTGAGCCTCCACCTAAATCTAATACTGCTCCTACTGTCATTCCTGCTTTTACAATTAGGTCTATACTAGACATTAACATTCCTGAACCATTACTAATTACTGCTACATTACCACCTTCTTCAATGGGAATATATAGAAAGTCATAATTTCTAGCATCTAATATTAATTCTTCCTCTTGAATAGAATCTCTATATTCTAAAACTTTAGCTTGTCTATATAGTGCACTATCGTCAACATCTACTTTTCCATCTAATGCTATTAGCTTATTGTCTTCACAAGCTAACAATGGATTTATTTCTACAAGTAAGGAATCTGTATCCAGATACATTTTATACAGTTTTAATATAACATCATATAGTGGACTTACTAACTCTTGTTTTACCCCACTTTTATTAACTATATATTGGGCATGATATTTATTTACACCTATGCCAGGATCAATAGATACTTGTATAATTGCCTCTGGCCTTGTTGCTGCAATTTCTTCTATATCCACTCCACCTTCAGCACTAAAAATAATCATCGGACTTTTTTTAAGTCTATCTAAAACAATACTTAAGTATAATTCCTTATTACCTTCTGCTTTTTCAACAAGCATTAGTTGATTTACCTTATGTCCTAGCAAATCACTAAATAGTAATTTGCTAGATATTTCTTTTACTTCTTCAATATTGTCTGCAAACTGGATTCCACCAGCTTTTCCCCTACCACCTACTTGTACTTGTGCCTTTACTACTAAAGGAAAGGTCAAGCCTTTAGCTTTAATTTTATCTTCTATATTTTCTAAGCTATCTATAACAACTCCATTTTTAACTGGAACCCCATATACCTCAAAAGTTTCTCGTGCTTGATATTCCATGAATTTCATTTTTTAATCCACTCCCCAAATTTCATCATCTGATGGTTGTTGTGCACCTTCTATTACAGTTGCTATACGTGAAACGTTTATCAAATGCTTATAGTCAAAGTTTTCTGATATACTATTATTTCCCCATGATCCACAACCTAATGTAGTTGTTGGTGCAAGACCATTAGTAAAACTACCTCCATTAGCAGTTGCACATATTTGGTTAACTAATAATCTACTTACCGTAAGCTTTTCTCCAGCATATTTAATATTATCCATATTGTTTGAATGAATTACAGCTGAATGTCCTTGTCCTTCTAATTCAAGGTTTATTTGTGCAATATCAACTGCCTCTTCAAAGTTTTTATATTTTTTAATCCCTATAACAGGACACATTTTTTCTTGACATAATATGTCTTCACTTCCCATGCCTGTAACTTCTACTACTATAAGTGCTGTATCTTCAGGAATATTAATACCTGCAAGTTTAGCTACAGATTGTATAGATTGTCCTACAACATGTCTATTAGTAATTCCCTTTTCATCAAACAAGGTGTTTCTTAGCTTGGTTTTTTGATCTTGGTCGCTAATATAGAAAGCTTTATTTGCTTCAAATTCTTTTACTATAGCATCGTAATCATCTTCATGTGCCATTACCATTTGTTCTCCTGAACATATAATTCCATTATCGAAAATTCTACCTGCAACAATTTTAGCTACAGCTTCTTCAAATTCTACATCTCTGTCAACTATACATTGTACATTTCCTGCACCAACACCATAAGCTGGTTTTCCACTGGAATACGCTGCCTTAACCATTCCCATACCACCAGTTGCTACTACAACATCTGTACTTCTAATTAACTCGTTAGTTAATTCTATTGAAGGTTCTTCAATTATTTGAATTAGATTTTCAGGTGCATTAAGTTTTTTCAAATTATCATTAATTAATTGTACTGTATATAATCCACATTTCTTTGCCCTTGGATGTGGTGCTATAATTATTGTATTTCTTCCTTTTAAGGCAAACATTGCATTACACATTGGTGTAACAATTGGATTTGTACATGGTGTAACAGCTCCTATTACTCCCTTTGGCTTTGCTACTTTAATAATTCCATTTGCTTTATCTTCTTCTATTATGCCTACTGATTTTTTGTCTTTTAAGTTGTTCCAAATTATTCTAGATTTTCCTTGATTCTTTTTAACCTTATCCTGGTATACACCCATTCTAGTTTCTTCAACTGCCATTTTAGCTAAGGTTTCTGCATTATCAAATACTGTTTTACCTATAACTCTTACTATTTGATCAACCTGTTCTTGGCTATAATTTTCAATTTGTTTTTGAGCCACTCTTGACTTTTCAATCATTTCCATAACAATATTTTTAGCACTCATTTTTATTTTCCTCCTGACATTTTTAAACTTCTATAGTCAATTATCTTTAATTGTTAATTCTATATTCCAAATTTTAAGATATATAATCTGATTTACAAACTATGAATGGCTAGCCCTAATATGCCTTGTGCTGTTTCCATAATTGTTTCAGATAATGTTGGATGTGCATGGATTGTATTACATAGTTCTTCAGCAGTACATTCTAGTTTTATACTTAAAGCTGCTTCTGCTATTAATTCAGTTGCATTAGGTCCTATTATATGGACTCCTAAAATTTCATTCCATTTTTTGCTACAGATTATCTTTATATAACCACTTGCTTTACCCATAGTTAAAGCTTTACCATTCATCTGAAATGATGATACACTTACTTTAATTTCATCTCCATACTTAGCTTTTGCTTGTTGTTCCGTAAGTCCTACAGATGCAACCTCTGGATTTGTATATATACAGGATGGTATAACTTTATATGACATCTTCTCTTTTTCTCCTAGTATATTTTTAACTGCTGTAATTCCTTGATGTGACGCTACATGGGCTAACATCATTTTTCCAGTTACATCCCCAATGGCATAAATATTAGGTATGCTTGTACGTAAATATTCATCTACTACAATTCCTGACTCATTTGTAGCCAACTGTAAACTATCAAGTATTTTCATTTCAGCTTTTCTACCTACTGACATAAGTACTTTTTCAACATTAACTTCCTTAAGACCATCTTTACTTTCGTATATAACCTTTAGCTCTTTCCCTGCTTTTTCAATGGATTGAACCTTAGAATCTACAAACACATCTATTCCTTGATTCTTAAATTCATCTGTAAAGGCAGAAATAATTAATTGATCATTATTAGGGATTAGCTGTGGAGTCATTTCAATAATCGAAACCTTTGTTCCAACTGTATTGTATATATATGCCATTTCTACACCTATAACTCCCCCACCAATTATAGCCATTGATTTAGGTATTTCTTCAAGTTCTAAAGCTTCCTTACTAGTGATTACACCATCTAAGTCGTTCCCTTTAATTGGTATATTAATGGGCCTAGATCCAGTAGCTACTATGACGTCCTTAGCTGATATTTCCTCTTCTTCTTTTTCTCTTATTATCTTTATAGTGTTTTTATCAATAAATTCTGCTCTTCCTTTAAATACATCTATTTTGTTTTTTCTTAATAATGTAGATACGCCTCCTGTTAGGGTACTTACTATATCTGATTTGTTTTTTTGTGCAATTTTCCAATCTATTTCTATTTCTTTAGCTGTAACTCCAAAAAGTTCTGCTTCTAAAAAATCTCCATACATATCTGCACTGTGTATTAATGATTTTGTAGGGATGCAACCATAGTTCAAGCAAGTTCCACCTAATTCATCTTTTTCAATTAAGGCAACTTTACAGTTTTGTTTTGCTGCATATATGGCCGCTACGTATCCACCTGGTCCGCCACCAATAATTGCAATATCATAATTCATAATTATGAACCCCCAGTTTATTTTGTTAGTTTTCTATTGTATATGAATAAACAGGTCATAAGCCATTGTTTATTACTGTTTATATAAGCAGGCTATAACCTGTTATTTGTAAATATAGTCTTGGATAGTCCTCAGTTTTATCCTATCTATAAAAGAAGATAAGGATTATTTATAATAGTCTTTATTCTCTGTAAAAACTGAGCTGCTAATGCTCCGTCTATAATTCTATGGTCATAAGTTAAACTCAACACCATCATAGGTTTTACAACAATATCTTCTCCTTCTACAACAGCTTCCTTATTAATTTTACCTATTGCTAATATGCCGCTTTCTGGAGTGTTTATAATTGCTGTAAATTCATCTATATCAAACATACCTAGATTAGTAATTGTAAAAGTTCCACCTGAATAGTCATCTAATTCTAAAGTTCCTGTTCTTGCTTTTTCAATAAGTTCCGACGAAACATTATTTATCTCTTTAATAGTTAGTAAATCAGAATTTCTAATTACGGGTACAATTAAACCATTAGATATAGAAACTGCAATACCCATGTTTACATATTCTTTAGCTATTATTCCCTCTTCTGTTAAAGATGAATTTACTAAAGGATATTCCATCAAAGCTTTGGATGTAATCTTTACTAAAACATCATTAAAAGACACCTTTATTTCTTCTGCTTTAAGTTTTTCCCTTAATCTTATAACTTCTGACATATCAACCTTCATGCGATGGTTGGCTTGTGCTGTGTTTTGCACACTTTCCATCATCTTGTTGGATATTATTTTTCTTATTCCTGTAAGGGGAATAAGTTTTTCTTCTCTATTTTCTAAAGCACCTGGTCTGTTTCTTAATCTTACTGCTTCTTCAATGTCATCTTTACTTATTCTTCCATGCACTCCAGAACCAGATACATGAGCCATGTTTATTCCATATTCTTCAGCCATTTTTTCTGCTACAGGTGTAGATTTTATTCTTTTAGCAGGATTTTTAATAGCTTCAAGAACATCTTCTTCAATAATTAAGCCTTTTGGCCCTGTTCCTAAAATACTACTAATTTCAATTTCTTCATCTTTTGCTAGTTTTTTAGCTCTTGGTGTTATGAAAATTCTGTCTCCTGCTTTTCTCGCTTCTGCATCTTCAACTTTTTTAGTTCTCTCTTCTTTTTGAGGAATGTTTTCTTCTTCAACTGTATCTGTCTCTTCCTCTGTGTCTGTGTTTTCTTCCTCAAGAAATTCGGATATATCTTCACCAGGCTCTCCAATTACTGCAATCGTCTCAGTAATAGGTACAACCTCTCCAACACCTTTAATAATTTTTAACAGAGTTCCTGAAGCAGGCGAATCAATTTCAATAGTTAATTTATCTGTTTCCATCTCAAATAATGGTTGTCCTTCTTCTATTTGTTCACCTTCATCAATCATCCAGCTAGTTATTGTACCCTCTGTCATTAGCAACCCTTGTTTAGGCATAATTACTTTGTTAGCCACTTTTTCTACCCCCTAATCTACCTATATAAAACTGATTTTACTGCTTCAATAATCTCTTCTTCTTGAGGAACAACTGCATTTTCAAGATTAAGATTAAATGGTAAAGTACATTGTTTTGCACCTAATCTAATTACTGGTGCATCTAAATAATCAAATGCCTCTTCTGTAATTGTGGATGCTATTTCTGCTCCTACTCCACCAATTTTGTGGGCCTCATGTACTACAACTGCTCTTCCTGTCTTTTTAACAGAATTAATAATAGTATCCTTATCAAATGGTACTAATGTTCTAGGATCAATAACTTCTGCATCTATACCTTCTTTAGCCAGCTTTTCCGCTGCTGATAATGCTATATCAACATATAAATGTGTTCCAATAATAGTTACATCCTTACCTTCTTTTACTACATTAGCTTTACCAAATGGAATCATAAAATCTGGATCATCTGGCACCTCGCCTTTTTTTGTATAAAGTGCTTTATGTTCGAAAAACATTATAGGATTATCATCTCTAATCGCTGTTCTTAAAAGACCTGCTGCATCAGCTGGACTTGAAGGCATAGCAACCTTTATTCCTGGTATATGCATAAACATGGCCTCTACACTTTGTGAATGCTGTCCCGCATTACCTCTACCAATACCCTGTTGACCTCTTATAACCATAGGTACTTTTGCTTTTCCACCGAACATATATCTTATTTTAGCTGCTTGATTTAATATTTGATCCATACTTACATATACAAAGTCCATATACATTAATTCAACAATCGGTCTCAATCCACAACATGCTGCCCCTACACCTGCTCCAATAAATCCAGCTTCAGATATAGGTGTGTTTCTTACTCTTTTGTCGCCAAACTCCTGTAGTAGACCCCTTGTGCAACCAAAAATTCCACCTTGTTCAGCTACGTCCTCACCCATGACAAAAACATTTTCATCTCTTCTCATTTCTTCCGCTATAACATCTTTTATTGCTTGTGCGTATGATTTAACACTCATTTTTTTCACCCCTATCATTAATTTTCAAAGAAAACATCATCCATAACAGTTAAAACATCTGGTTCTGGACTATCTATAGCAAACTGTGTAGCTTCCTCTACACGTCTATCAACATTTTTTTCTATTTCATCAAGTTCTGATTCTGTAAACATTTTGTTTGATATTAAATATTCTCTAAATCTTTTTATTGGACATTTTTCTTTCCACTCATCTACTTCTTCTTTAGTTCTGTATACTTCTGGGTCTCCTGTCCAATGTCCACACCATCTATATGTTTTAAATTCTATTAAAGATGGTCCTTGTCCAGCTTTTGCTCTTTCAATAGCTTCTTTTATGGCTGCATCAACAGCTAGTACATCATTACCATCAGCTATGATTGAAGGAATATTATAAGCTGTTCCCCTAACTGCAATATCTTTAACTGAAGTACTTTGTTTTGCTGGAACACTAATACCAAATCCATTATTTTCACAAATAAATATTGCTGGAAGATTCCACACTGAAGCTAAGTTCAGTGACTCATGGAATATTCCCTGATTTGAGGCTGCATCACCAAAGAATGATACTGCAACCTGATCTGTTCCTTTATAATTGGCTGCCAATGCACCTCCAACTGCTATAGGTATTCCCCCACCTACAATTGCGTTAGCTCCTAAGTTACCCTTTGTTAAATCTGCTATATGCATAGAGCCACCTCTACCTTTACAGTAGCCTGTTTCCTTACCCATAAGCTCTGCCATAGTACGACCTAACTCTGCTCCCTTTGCAATACAATGTCCATGACCTCTATGTGTACTTGTTATATAGTCTGTATCTCTTAAATGTGAACACACAGTAGATGCAACTGCTTCTTGTCCTATATATAAATGTACAGAGCCTCTAAGCTGGTTATTTTCAAATAAATTTAATGCCTTTTCCTCAAACTTCCTTATTTTGTTCATATTGGTATATATCCATCTTGCACGTTCTTTTTCCATTTTCATTTTCCCTCCCTATTGTACTTTGTGTTAAAAAACCTATATTGTTAGATTTCAACTACCTGTTCTGTATTGAATCCTCTTTTTCCACAATTTTAGTAATATTCATCTTAGCTTTGTCAATATGTGCTTTCATCAATTTTGCTGCTTTATCCGAATCCTTTTCAGCTATAGCTTGATAAATTTCTTCATGGTCTACTAAAGTTCTCACAGGTTGTCCTGGAATTTCAAGTGTAGCCTCCCTGCCTTTATTTAATAGATCCGATATAAGATTCATAACAAAGGAAAACATACTATTATGTGTAGCTTCTGCCACAGCAATATGAAACATATGATCCCCTTTTAATCCAATCTGTCCTTCTTCTATTTCTCTTTCCCCTACCTTCAATGTAGAATATATCTTTTTTAAGTCCATCTCATCTGCATGCATAGCTGCCCTTCTGGCTGTTTCAATTTCAATTACATCTCTTAAATCCAAAAGATTGAGGATCAAGGTTTTATCTATGGAAATAGCTGTCGTTATAGGCTCTAGTAAATCATTTAGTTTTGTTTCTTTTACAAATGCGCCTTCACCAGCCCTTATACTGATATATCCCATTATCTCCAAAGTCCTCAATGCTTCCCTAACTGAAACTCTACTTACATTTAGCATGTCAGAGAGTTCCCTTTCTGGAGGAAGCCGATCCCCAATATTTAGAATCCCATTCTTAATCTGACTTTGAATTTGTTCTACTATACCTTCAAATAATCTTGTTTTTTGTAACGGCTCGAATACCATTTTCATTTCTCCATTTTCTATAAACTATTTGCATTCATTGTTTTTTTTAATTAATTATGGTTACCTAAATCCGAATTATAAATATATCCAAAATTCATAACATCTCGATTAAAATCTCTTGTAAATTCCAAACATGATATTTTTTCCATGTTTTATTTTAAAAACTATACTTATACCTATACTTAAATCTATACTTACACTTATTGTGGTTAGATGTTATAGTGGTGCTACCATAAAAATAATTATATTTTACACTACTTAGTCTCTATCTCTTTTGTATTTACATCTTTATTTGTTTAGTGTCTTTTTTAAAATACTTCCAACACATATAAATAAGCAATGCAACAAAAGGAATAGCTATAAAAGCATAAGTTTTTCCTTCTAATAGATTAGCAACCCAAATTACAATATAATTATTTCCATTAAAGCTGCTGTTCCATAATGCATTTCCTACACCTGCATCAAAACTTATCTTATCTGCAATAGTTTTATATAAAGGAGCCATTTTTGATGCGGTAAACAAGCTAAGCAAAACTGCTGGTATTCCTATTATTACATTTCTAAGAATATTACCTTTAGATACAGCGTTTATAATCACTATGAGACCTACTATATTAGACAGATCAGCCAGGGGAAAAATATCTATAAAACTTAAAGACATAGCCATAATGATAGCTATTGGCATAAGTATTACGGATGATACTATAACTGAATCTTCATCAGTGAAAATCATATGATTAACACCTATACGAATTTCATTTTCACCCTTAAAATGTTTTTTAACGAATATTTCCATGCCCTCTGCCATTCCAGAAAACCCCATCTGAGTAAAGGGTACTATTTTAGGTAGTATTAAAAATACTGTACTTATTTTAAGGGCAAATTCCAAAGACTCCATAATTCCTAGTCTAGATCCAAAGCCCATTCCCAGTCCTATAATCATAGATATTATTAGTGGATTTGAAAGTTTTTTAAACCTTCCACCTTTATATATGGGTGATTTTTGAGGATTTCTCTCTATTTTATCAAAAATCCAATTTCCAGCTATTGCAAGTGGGAACTTGGAAAGACTATTTATATGGCTATTTGCAACATTGCCCCTACCCTTGTATACATCCATCATTATGGGATATGACCAATCTGCTAATTTTAAAGCTATAATCGTAATAATTACATCTACTAGTATTACTGCTAAAATTGACCCTGTAGTCTGGTATACTATTATAGATGAAACGGCTAAATGCCACATATTCCATATGTCTATATTGAAAATATTAGTAGTCTTAGTGGCTAACATTATTATATTTACAATTATTGCTATAGGTATAACTAAGTAAGAAATATTGTTAGACCATATGAACAAGGAAAGCATAGGCCATCCAATGTCTATCACCGGCGTTTCCTTACCTGCCATAATCATCAAATTGTTGACAACTGGTGCACAAGTTTCATTGAAAAACGAGAAAAGAACTGTTATGCCTATAAGCCCAATACTAATATTTATAGCTCCTGTCACAGCCTTTCCAGGCTTCATCCCTATTAAAAGGGATAAAAGGAACATAAGTGCTGGTAATGCAATAAATGAACTTAAAGAGGTGAGCTGTTCAGCAATTTCTATTATAAAATCCATGTTATACCTCGCAATATTTATTTTATTTTTAGCGTAATCTGACATTCAGATTACGCTAAAAATGTATATAGTGTTTAAGCAAT
>CAYLXY010000009.1:0-15217 GCA_964387405.1 uncultured Clostridiaceae bacterium | reverse complement strand
TCTAAGTCTAATTTATTCTATATATTTTATCTAAATTCTTAACTACTTCTTCCCAACAGTAATCAAATTGTATCTTCTCTAGATTTTTAATTTTTTCTTCGAGTATGTTTCTATTTCTACTTATATATGTTACTAGCTTTTTAATCTCTGTGATATCACTTCCATCAACCACAAATCCTATATTATTCTTTTCTAGAAACTCTTCTAATATGGAGCCCTTACTTACAATAACTGGTGTCTTAGTTATTATTGATTCATAAAATTTAATAGGATAGCCGGTTCTCCAATTTTCATTATCCATAGAATAAACGCAATAAATTAGATCTGCTTCGTTATATAAATCTGCTGTTTGTGATGGGTTGTATTTTCCAGTAATATTGACATTTTTATATTCACTTTCTATCTTTTTCAGTTGGGTGTAAGATGTACCCATACCATGAATATTAATTATAGTATTTTCAATTTCTTTTGTAGCATCAAATAAATTTTTAAATTCATGGTATTGCCTTACTCCTCCTATATAGGAAATATTCAAATGATTAGAATTAATATTACTTATAGATTTTACTATTCCTAGTGACCTATTGGGATAATTAGGCAAATATATCATCTTATTTCTTTCTTTATTACTTATGTTTTTCATCTGGGTATCATTAACATATAATATTCTATATGATTTTTTTACAGCAAATCTTACTAAATATTTAACGATTACTTTTTTGATCTTATTTCTTTCTCTTCCCACATAAAATTCCCTCATATCAAAAATTAGCTTTTTATTATTATTTACTAAATATCCAGCAAGAAATCCATCAAGATTTTGGCAATGTAAATATTCGTATTTTTGATTCTTTAGATACATCTTACATTCTTGTATAAATTTAAAGAATGGAAAAATCTGTTTCCACCCACTTCCATATATTGCCTTAGGAAAAAACCTTTTTATTTTAATATTGTCAATATACTCGATTTCTTTGTCTTTAAATTCATTATTGCGATCCCAGCATAATATCTCTACTTTATACCCAAGACTAGAAATATATCTTGCTTCTTTCATAACCCTTTGATCTCTAATTATTTCTTCCCCTGCAATTATCTTAACATTACTCATATTATTACTCTCCTAGTATCTTTCTGTATCTTACAGCTAGCTTTCTAAGCTTATTCCAATGACTAGTTTTAAACTCACTTGAAGATATTTTTGGTAATTTCATTGCATCATCAAATTCTTCCTTTATAATTCCTATTTTTTTTATAATGTAATCGATATCTTTATTAATTTGCTCTTCATTATATAGTGGTGCTTGTAATCTCTTTAAGGCCTCTTCTCTTGTCATTTGGTCAGTAACTATTAGACTTGATAAATGTGACTTCCGCTTGTCATAATTATATCTTATAGGTAGATAATATTCCTGATAAAACTTAGTAAATATAGACTCATAGTGTTTCCCCCCATAGTAATCAAAATCAACTTCTCTTTCCAATTCTTCAATTGCTGGGGCTATTCTATAATCTATATAGTCTAAGGGTCTAATCATAATAACTCTATTTATAAACCTATACTTTATAAATCTCTCAAAAAGTGAAATTGTCGGTACAGTTTTAATTTCCACACTCCCAAAGTTCTTATGAATATCAAGAAGGTTAACTTTATCAGCAGCAATTACCCCATCACTTTTTTGAAGTATTGATTCTGATGAAAAATTTGCTCCCGACAAAAAATATTTTATATTGTTTTCCCTAGCATATTTAAAAAGTAATGCAATAAAAGTGTGGTCTTGTGGAACATCTTGAGATTGGACCCCAGATAAGAAATATGCTTTTTGTAGATCCATAAATTCAATCTGATTAAGTTTTTCAATCTTTAGGTCAATATCCAATTTGTCACATATCTTTTTTATGTTTTCCTCAGAAGCTTTACTATTCCACCCGGTATCAACATGCAACGCAAGCATACGCAAATCATATTCCTTTTTTAAGAAATATGCCAAATAAGAGCTGTCTAACCCGCCGCTTAATCCAATCATACAATCATATTTTCTATTTTTATTTTCTCTTTTTATCCTTTCTATCATGCTATCTAATATTTTCTTACCTTCAGAATTATTCAACCATCTTTTATTCATTGTTTCTAGTGAATAATTACAATAATTACAATATCCATTTTCATCAAAAACTATATTCGGGTCACTAGTATCCATAACACATCTTTTACAAACAATATACTTACTATTTTCCATAATAACCTCCTAAATAATTAAAGCCTTTATCCCTAATATGCCTCCAGTATTATTTCCATAGCCTTTTTCCCTTCTTCTCCATTTACCAAAGGCTCCCTATCTTCTCTTATTGCATCAATCAAATCCTTGTACAATGGTGTATGCCCTAAATTACTCTCATCAAATTCAATATAATCATAATCTCTTTCATCTTCAAATTGCCAAGTCTTAATCTCATTACCTGATATAACTACAGTACCTTTTTCACCAAAAATGCTTAATGTCTCTTCAAGATTTTTAGGATATACACACACGCTACCCTCTACTATTCCAACAGCTCCATTTTTAAATCTTATTAGCATAGCTCCAAAATCTTCTGTTTCAATATTTCTAATAAAAGTATCCGTTTCTGAAGATAATCTTTCTACTTCTCCACCCATCATCCATTGTAATAAATCTATATTATGTATACACTGATTCATCAACGTACCTCCATCTAGGGCTTTAGTTCCTCTCCAAGATGCTTGTTCGTAGTAGTTATCATCCCTTGCCCATAAAACTCGTGCTGTTCCATGTATTAACTTTCCAAATCGTTCTTCTTCTATAGCTCGTCTTAATTTTTGTACTGCTGGACTAAATCTATTTTGATGGGATACGCATACCTTTTTATCTTTTTCTTTTCCTAATGCTATTATCTTATCTGCATCTTCCACTGTTAATGCCATGGGTTTTTCAATTAGCACATGTTTATCATTGTTTAAGCAGTCTATCGCTTGTTCTGCATGATATCCACTTATTGAAGCTATTGTAACTACATCTATATTTTTATCGTTTAAAAACTTATTATAATCTGTATATACTTTTACATCTGAGCCTTCAATTTTGGATTCATATTGATTTTTCTTATCAATTGCAAGTTCTTCAATAATATCATAAACTGCTACTAATTCAGTATTTTCTTTATTATTGATTAAAGCTTCTACATGCCTTGCTGATATTCTTCCACATCCTAGTATAGCAAACTTTAGTTTTGACATTTTTACACTCCTTTTTAAATATTTTCCCGTAAAACTTTTGCTGGAACACCTGCTACTACTTTGTTCTGTTCTACATTTTTAATAACTACTGATCCCATTCCAACTAGACTATTCTGACCAATTTTAATTTGATTTTTAATCATAGCACCAGGAGCTATATAAGAATTTTTCTCTAAGATAACACTTCCACCTAACATGGATAAAGCAATTATGCTACTATTATCTCCAATTATACAATTATGTCCTATGTGACATAAGTTATCTATTTTAACATTATTACCTATTACGGTATCATCTAAAGTTCCTCTATCAATGCAAGTATTGGCTCCTATCTCTACATCATTACCTATAATCACTCCTCCATAATGAGGCACTTTTATATTCTTACCTTCTATATTCTGATAGTATCCAAATCCATCAGAACCAATAACAACACCTGAATGTATTATTGCATTTTCTCCTATTTTCACTTTTCCTTCTATGGAGACATTATTTTTTATAATTACATTATTACCTATAGTAACTTCTTTACCAATATAAGAATTATGCCCAATATAAATATTTTGTTCTACTAAATTTCCCTCTACTATTGAACTAGGCGAAACATAATTGCCATACTTCTCTTGTGGAAAAAATTCATTTAGGATAGAAAAAAATGCTTCTTTAGGATCTTCACATAAAACAAAAGCTGAATCTTCTTTGTTTTTTTCTTTAATTGCTATATCTGATTTAATTATTAATAAAATATTTTCTAGTTCCGATAGGTTTTCATCCTTATAATTAAGTTGATCTTTTACCCAAGATATACTGTTTGATTTTAAATTACCAAAAGATGAGTATCCATTTATTCTGATATTATCTTTACCTATAAATTTATATTTAATATAACTCTGATCCAGATAATCTAGGATTTGCTTTAATTCTATTATCATATCAAATCATCCTCCAGAAATACTTCTTCAATATATCTAATATTATCCTTCATTTGGTAATATCTTTCTCTATTCGCTTCTTTAATAAATCCACTAACTCTTTCTTTAATATCACCTTTATCTTCTGTATACCAGAAAGGATGGGTTAATATATGAAGTTTGTTATATCCTTCACCTTTTATTATTCCAAGTACATCTTCTCTCCAATGCATCCTTGAATCTGATAAATATTTAAATTCATGTAGAAATTCTTTTGAATATGAGTTTATAATATTCTTAAATTGGATGTCATTTTCTAGTATCCATTTAGAGGGTCTGTGCATTGAAACTGTTGTTACATCTATTCCCAATCCCCCCCCAAGTAAATTTTTCTCATATTCAACATAATATTCTAAATCTTTTTCATTGTTTATTTTATATCTCTTTTCATCAAAATGAAGTCCTACTTCATGTCCTAAACTTATTATCTCTTTTAAGATGCTGTTTGATTGTTTTGAAAAGATATTATAAAAATCAGTTGATAATAAAACAAAAAAGGTCGATTTAATATTGTTTTCATTTTCTAGTTTTGCAATCTTAAGAGCTCTCTCCAAAGAATTGTCTATGTCATGTCTAAATATTACAGATTTTTCTATGTTCTTATAGTCTTTATAGTTGGTGAATTCATAGTTTTTTTCTTTTAATAGTTTAATCAAATCTACATATGCCTTATATGTAAAATCCATTATCTTCTCCCCCCTATAACAACTCAATATTCTCTCTATTATCTACATTCTTCATAGCATTCTTTGTGTCAAATATTGCTATTGCATTTTCCTGTACAAAGTCATAGTCTACATTACTATGATTTGTAGTTACTACTACTAAATCAGCATCCTTCAATAGTTCTTTAGTTAATTCAACCTTTCCAACTTTAACTTGTCCCTTATATTTGTATTCCTTTACAAAAGGATCATAGAATTCTACAATGGAACCTTCTTTTTCAAAGTTTTCTATTACCTTAAGTGCTGGACTCTCTCTATAATCATCTATATCTTGCTTATATGCAACACCAAGTATTAATATCCTTGATCCATTCAAAGACTTTTTGAACCCATTTAATATTTTACTACTTCTTTGTATTACATAATCTGGCATGCTATCATTAATTATTCCTGATGTTTCTATTAGTTGTGTATGGTGATCATACTCTCTTGCTTTCCAAGTTAGATAATATGGATCTAGAGGAATACAATGGCCACCTAGTCCTGGTCCTGGATAGAAAGCTTGAAAACCGTATGGTTTTGTTTTTGCCGCATCTATTACTTCCCATACATTTATCCCCATTTTGTGACATATTATTGCCATTTCGTTTGCTAATCCAATATTTATATTTCTATAAGTATTCTCAAGTATCTTTTCCATTTCAGCTACCCTCGGTGATGATGCTTCAAACACATCACTATTCAATACTGATCTATACATAGCTGCCGCTACTTCTGTTGCATCTTTTCCTACTCCACCTACTACCTTTGGAGTATTTTTTGTTTTATATATTAAATTACCTGGATCTACTCTTTCTGGTGAAAATGCTAAATAAAAATCTTTTCCACATTTCAGTCCTGAGCCTTCTTCCAGTATGGGCATAAGTAACTCTTCTGTAGTTCCAGGATACGTTGTACTTTCCAACACTACTATGGTGCCTTTTGTTAGATACTTTGCTATTTCCATTCCTGAAGCTTTGACATAAGAAATATCTGGTTGCTTATAGGCATCAAGTGGCGTTGGAACACATATAGCTATAAAATCTACTTCTTTAATAAATGAATAATCAGTTGTAGCTGATAATGTTCCATTCTTAACCAAGTTTTCAAGTTCCGAATCTACAACATCACCAATATAGTTATGTCCTTGATTTACAAGTACAACTTTTTCTTCTTGTACATCAAATCCTATTGTTTTGTATCCTGTATTAGCTTTTTCTACTGCCAGTGGTAAACCTACATATCCAAGCCCCACTACTCCTACTACAGCCGTTCTATTATTTATTTTCTCTAATAATTGCTCTTTTATATTCATTGTATTTACTCCCTTGGGATAAGATTTTTATTTATCATTTCATATTCTTTATTACAAATGTTGCATTTATATTGATCTTTTTCTTCTTCTAGCCTATTACCACATTCACATACATATCCTATAACTCTGGCAGGATTACCTACTACTAAGGCATAGTCTGGTACATCTTTTGTTACTACTGCCCCAGCACCTATAAATGCATATCTACCAATATCATATCCACAAACAATAGTAGCATTTGCTCCGATTGAAGCACCCTTTTTTACCATTGTTTCTTTATATTCTTCTTTCCTTTCTATAAAGGATCTTGGATTTATTACATTTGTAAATACACAGGAAGGGCCTAAAAATGTATCATCTTCACAGATTACTCCAGTATATACAGATACATTGTTTTGTATCTTTACATTATTCCCCAAAGTTACTCCTGGTGATATAACAACATTTTGACCTATATTACATTTTTCCCCTATGATAGAATCTTTCATTATATGAGAAAAATGCCATATCTTTGTTCCTTCTCCGATTTCACAAGGTTCATCAACATAGGATGACTCATGTACAAAGTAATTCTTATCTGTCATTATTATTCACCAATTCCCCTTAGATTTTCTACTATATAATCCTTTTCTTCGTTAGTTAACTCTGCAAACATTGGTATAGCAAATGTTCTATGGGATAAGTATTCTGCATTTGGTAAATCCCCTTCTTTATATCCTAAGTGTGTATATGCCTTTTGTAAATGCAATGGTACTGGGTAATATACTCCCGTTGCTATACCTTTTTCAGTTAAATATTTTACTATATCTGCTCTTTTCTCTGATTGAAGTATATATAAATGATAGACATGTCTTAAATCATTATCTTCAAATGGAACTACAAAATCTGTATCTACTAGATTTTCATTATAGAATTTAGCATTTTCTCTTCTTTCGGTATTCCATTTATCTAATTCTTTAAACTTTACTCTTAATAACGCTGCCTGTAATTCATCTAATCTTGAATTATGACCTATTAAGTAATTATAGTATTTTAGTGGATTATATACTGTGTTGTCTGTACTATTATCTTCTGTAACATTTTCGTCTATATTATTAAGTATATTGTATGCTTTTTGCCCATTTTCACCACTTCCATGAGCTCTTAATGCTTTACATATAGTCGCAAGATTATCATCATTAGTTACTATCATCCCACCATCCCCAGCACATCCTAAGTTCTTTGTTGGGAAAAATGAAAAAGTAGCAATATCTGATAAAGTACCAATCTTTTGCCCCTTATACTCTGATCCTATAGCTTGTGCGGCATCTTCTATAACATATAGTTTATTTTTTTTTGCAATAGCATTAATTGCATCCATGTCGCATGGTTGACCAAATATATGAACAGGCATTATTGCTTTAGTTTTATTAGTAATCTTTTCTTCTATTTTTGTAGGATCAATATTGAATGTATCTAATAATACATCTACAAATACAGGTGTAGCTCCTACAAAAGATATACTTTCTGCAGTAGCAAAGAATGTATATGGAGTTGTGATTACTTCGTCACCTTCACCAATACCAAGTGCCTTTAAAGCTATTACAAGCGCATCTGTTCCATTACCCACTGAAATACTATGCTTAGATCCTAAGTATTCATTAAATTCATTTTCAAGTTGCTTTACATTATCACCCATTATATAATTTGCAGATGATAAGACCTCCAAAACGACCTTGTCTGATTCTTCTTTAATTGTTTCATATTGTCTTTTTAAATCAATTAGTGATATTTTCATTTTTATCGTACCTCCCATTTAATTTAATCTTCTAACATAACCTTTTCTAATTTATCTGTTAATATTTCAAAATCAAAGTCTTCCGCTGCCTTTAATGCATTTCTACAATAAATCTGGTATTCTTCCTTTGGCATATTATAGAATTTAAGGATTCCTTCTACTAAAGCTTCTGATAAACCACCTTCTACTGTAATCCCACAGTTATATTCTTCTAGCAAATCGTAACCACACTCTATATTAGATAAAGTAGGTCTCCCTGAACCAAAGTACTCAAACATTTTGTTAAGACTTAAACCATATTTATATAAATCGATATGTTTTCCGGTAAATACATTTAAATTTGATTTACTCAGTATGTTTGGAATCTCCGATTTGTCAACCGCACCTTTGAATATAACATTAGTTATTTTATTATCTTTAACATACTGTTGTAGTTCTTCCCTTTGATATCCATCTCCAAATAAGATAAATTTAATATCTTTAATACCTGCTACTTTAATTTGTTTTGCTGCTTTTATTAAATAACTAAGTTCATTTGCTTGTCCCATCGATCCGGTATATAGTACTCTAAAAACATTTTCATCATCTAAATCTATATCATCATATATACTGTGCTTCTTATTATAATTAAACTCTCCTATATCAATTCCATTGTTTATATATCTAACCTTTGAATTGTCTAGCCCTATGCTAGCTACATAATCTTTACCACCGGGGAATGTGAATATAAGTTTGTCTGCCTTTTTATAAATAAATTTCTCAAGTTTATATAGCACTTTAGCTGAGATACTATTTTTAGTAGTTTGTCCCATGGCAACTAGAGTTTCTGGCCAAAGGTCTCTTGTTTCTGCAATAAACTTAGCATTATATCTTTTAGCTAATAAATACCCTGATATCCATGTTAAAGGATGAACTGATGAAGCATATATAACATCTGGTTTTTTATAATCAAACTTCTTTGAAACTGACATAAGACCAATAGCATAATCTAGCATATTTCTTACTCTAGCTTTTCCATTGCCCATATAATTACTAGCTTTAATATATATACAAGATACACCCTCCATTTCTTCTACAATATATTTTCTTGAGTCTATTATTCTATTTTTATCTGTGGTATGTATTGTGCTTGCAGCGAATAGTTTTACATTATATCCTCTTTGAGTTAGATTATATGCAAACTTGTAATGTCTATCTGAACCCAGAGAGGCATAATGATTTAATATCCATATGCTTTTTTCCATAGAAAACATTCTCCTTATTCATTAATAAGTAATATCCTTTATTTTTAAAATTCTAATTATTTCTTACGAATTTAGCAGGGTTACCATATGCTACAACACCTGCTCCTATATTTTTAGTTACAACACTACCAGCACCAATTATACATTCTTTCCCTACGCTTTTACCTAGTGTAACTATTACACCGTCATCTATTAGACTATTTTCTCCAATTGTTATCCCACCTGATAATATAACTCCTGAAGCTATATAAACATGATCCTCAATAATATTATCGTGATTAACCTGTGACCCAGTATTTACAACTACATTATTCCCAATTACTGGATTGGGAGTAACTAAACAACCAGCTTCTATCAATACCCCATTTCCTATCTTTGCATCCTCTGATATTAAAGCATTTGGATGGAATATATTTACCGCTTCCCAGCCAGAGTTTATAAATTCTTCATAGACTGCTTTTCTATATTTCATATTGCCAAAACCTATAAAAAATTTATTTGTGTTATATTTTTTTATCAGATGTTTTAGATCGCATTTTTGATAATTCTCCATTACTTTATATTGATTAAAAATCAAACCAACTTTTTTATCATCCGAATCAAAATATCCAGCAACTTGGTACTTTTGTTGTGCCTTAATGTTGTAAATAACTACATTAGCATGTTGTCCACATCCAACAATTATTATCTTTTCCATCATAATTCCTGCCTTTCACCTTTGAAATCTTCCATGGTCGTTTCTCCGTCTTGATTTATCCCTTCCCTAATCAAAACCTTTTTCAAAGTAGTAATAATAATATTCCAATCTCCAAAAAAGCTTATATTGTCAACATACTTAATATCTAAATCAAATTTGTCTTCCCATTCTATAGCGTTTCTACCACCAATTTGGGCTAATCCAGAAAGGCCTGGTCTTACTTCGTGCCTCCTTTTTTGATGCTCATTATATAATGGCAAATATTCTACAAGTAAAGGTCTTGGACCAATAATAGACATATCACCTTTAAGAATATTAAAAAGTTCAGGTAGTTCATCTAAGCTAGAAGCCCTAAGTTTTTTACCAAAACTAGTCAATCTAACACTATCTGGCAATAAGTCTCCATTATCATATCTTTCATCTGTCATAGTTCTAAATTTATACATTGTAAATATCTTTTCATTAAGACCCGGTCGCTTCTGTTTGAATATTACTGGACTGCCTAGCCTAGTCCTTACTAAAAAAGTAACAATTAATAGAATTGGAGTTAAGAAAATAATTGCTAATAATGATAATATAAAATCCATTGGTCTTTTAAAATATCTTCTATACATTCTACTTCCACAACCTTTTAATAATTTCACAAACTCTACCTAAATTGTCATCACTCATCTTCGTATCTGATGGCAAACACACACCATTCTCAAATAACTTCTCACTTACATCTCCACCAACATAATCATACTCAGCAAAGAACGGCTGCATATGCATCGGCTTCCACACAGGTCTTGATTCAATATTCTCTTTCTCTAATGCTTCCATAACATCAAGAGGTCTAACTGTACTCTTCAATGTCATCACACTCAACCAGTAATTTGGCTCGTTCCAGTCATTGATTGGCATAAATTCGACACCCTCAAGACTACCTAATTCTCTCTTATAAAACTCAAAAATATATTTCTTCTTAGCCACTCTCTGGTCTAAAACCTTAAGCTGTCCTCTACCAATTCCAGCAACGACATTGCTCATACGGTAATTGAACCCTAATTCGCTATGCTGGTAGTGCCTTGCTGCATCTCTAGATTGAGTGGACCAGAAGCGAACTTTCTTAATCTTCTCTTCATCATCAGATACAAGCATCCCGCCACCGGAAGTAGTTATGATTTTGTTTCCATTAAATGAAAATACGCCAAACTCACCAAATGTTCCAGTATGTTTTCCTTTATAATAAGCACCCAAAGACTCAGCTGCATCTTCAATAACTGTCACATCATAATTACTACAAATCTCCATAATTTTGTCCATATCAGCTGAAAGGCCATATAAGTGCACAACTAAAACAGCCTTCACCTTATCTCCATACTTCTCGAAGGCTGCTTCTAATGCTTTCGGATCCATATTCCATGTTTCATAATTACTGTCGATAAAAACAGGTGTAGCATTCTGATAGATGATCGGATTGGCTGTAGCAGAAAAAGTTAGGGTTGGACAGAACACGATATCTCCTTCGCCAATACCAGCTGCTTTCAGCGCTAGATGAATAGCCCCAGTGCCTGACGTCATAGCTGCCGCGTGCATTGAACCAACCTTAGCTGCAAGCTCTTTCTCAAACTCATTTACATTCGGTCCAAGTGGAGCTACCCAGTTTGTATCGAATGCTTCTTGTACGTATTGCATTTCATAACCTTCATCACTCATATGTGGTGAAGCAAGCCATATCTTCTTATTTTCAGCCATAATCCTGTCATCCTTCCTTATCTAAAGTCTATGTATTGTATAGAGGTGCTTTTATGTATTTTAGCACCTTAATTTTCTTCTCTATATGTAGTGCTTTAATTGACTTTCATCACTATGTCTTGCATAATTCTCTATCTTGATTGGATGCTTAGACGTGTAATGCCTCTGTAACATTCACCCTTATACGCCAGCCTCTGAACCCCTTGATATTACTGCCTTACAGTCTCTTTATCCTTTCACCATACTCACGTCGATTTTATTCGAAAATACATAAAGTTTGCGATTTATCTACCGCTCAGACCACCAATCGCTGTAGCCATTGTTATTACTAGCTTTCAATGGTGGTCGCCGATTTTAGTCAGACCACTTTTTATAAAATCGCTTATGCAACATTTTGTGCGTGAATTTTTGTTCTGTACAACATGTAGACCAGTATTTCTCGACTCATCTTTACATCATACTATTGAAAAATACCTGATTGTTAATTTATCAAACATCAAAATATATTACTCTATTTTCATTTTAGATTTTTTTCTAAAATAATTAAAAACCTCTGGATGTCCACACTTTATATATTCATCTATTACACTCTGAACAAATGGTGCTACCCAAAACAGTGACTCTAAGTCTGGATTATCTCCAACCTCAAGCGAATCCGTATAATCTACACTTCTCATATAGTGTTCATTGATTGTAAACATTGTGAAAAAATGTATTGAGAAAATCTCATCTAAATATAATAACAGTTTATCTATATACTCAGTCCTCTGAGGATAGGAAATTCCATCATCATTCATCAATAAAAAATGAAAAGAGTTAAAATGCATATGATCGTTCAATTTATCTTTAATATTTTTCAACAGTTCATTTCTATCAAGCTTTTCAAATATATCTTTTGTTGTCTTTGATTTTTTTAAATATTTAACATTTTCCCAAAAGAGCGGAAATCTCTCATATCCATTTATCCAACTCTCTATTCGTTCATTTTTAAAACTAACAGATTCTTCGTTAATCATACAGCTTAAATATAAGTGCAACACAACAAGGGTTCATAGTAATTTCTGCATAATGTTAATGAATCGTTAATTTGACCTAATCGAACAGCGTGATTAATAAGTCTTATTGTCTTACTCATTGATCCAATTATATAAGTTTCGTAATTGAAAATTATTGGCGTTATTGTTGGTATACTTGGAAAAATATGCATTGATAAAGAGTCATAAAAACTCTGAAAATCTGCTAGTAAATCATTTATTCGCTTTGTTGATTGATTATCGTCCAACATGTTTTTCACCATCAATTCGAGTTTCTTTCTTCTGTGAACTAGTATTTATCACCTTCCCCGCTTATCCTTACCTCATACTCATCTTCAACATTAGTATGCGGAAGGGATAAATACTATATCTTGCGTAACTTATTTAATTATTGACAACTCTTATGCTACATCTTGTGGTCCATATCCTTTCAACATACTCGCGTCTAGGTGATCTCATTAATTTTTCATATTTTATGCAATATCTTGTACATATCAATTTCCCAACATCTATATATCTCTTATAAATAAGTAACTTCCTAGTATAGAACCTTTATTATTTGATTTCATCGTTATCACCTCAAAGTAACTTTTAATTGGGTTAAATATTACAAATAAAACCGAAGTTTCTCAACATCATTATCTAAAAACTAATTTCTATTCCCATATACTTTTACTTTATTAGCTATAGGTTCGGATCTTTTATCAAATGCTTTGTCAATATAGCTATTAGGTTCAGATATAAAATCGTCCCATTTAACCAAGATGCAGTATCTATCTTCTTCAGGGTGAGCACATTTATTGTTTGGGATGTAATAATTGTAACTAAATTCTTTAATTACAGTATCGTCACTAATATTTACAATATTGTGTGTCCCTCCACAAGTAGCGCATTTTTGGCTCCCTTTATATATAGATTCATCCATTGCCGGAAGTACAACACCTAAAATTCCGCTTCTTGAATTCCCTTGACTATTATATAATGAACCCTGGAGCTCTCTCATAATAAAACGTTGTTCATCCCAACCTAAATTCTCTGATGATTGTTCCCCAATCAAAAAAATTGTTACAGTTGAATCACACAAATAGTCACTTCTTATTTTCTGCATAATATAATCTTCATCATTGGAGTTAATAGGCGTATCTAGAGATTTATCAATTATATCAACATCCAAATCATTTTGGATATATTCTTTATAATCAATATCCTCTGTCTTAAATGAAATAAAACATTTATGTTTCAATTAACGCTCCCCTTTATTATCATTTTTTTCTTTCTTCATATGAGTCATTATCCACATGCTGTTTTCTCTTGAAATTAAAGATTCAACTCTCTCAACAAATGTTGACATTCTATCTTCACAATTAGAATAATCATCAAGGCCAGCATCATAGAAGTATTTCTCTTTCTTTAGAGACTCAGATATTGTTCTATAATCAATCCAGTTTTCTTGGAATTTAAAAGTTTTTAATCCTGATGTTCCTATTGTTAGTAAGACTGAAATCCCCACAGTAATATACTGTATTTCTTCAGGAACAACCAAAATTAACACCGGAACAATAGCTGACAAAATTACAACTGACCATTGAAACATTTGATATAGCCTTTTAAAATGAGTTGCCTTATCGCTATACCATTTGATTTGGTCCTGATAACGTTCAGAAAGATATTTGTCAAAGTCATCTGTATTCATTTCATCAATACCTCCGTTTTTTTCTATATTTGTATTGTTGATTGTATATAACTTTCTTAATTCATATATCTAATTATCCATGTTACTCTATCCAATCCTTCATATACATATGTCTTAGTCGGATGGCTTGTAATTCAACAAATTCTAAATTGTGTCCCTCGCAGTGATTTAACTCGAGTCCCATAGAGATATTCACATCGAGGTTATAATAATCAACTAGATATTCTTTTCCATCCGAAGCAGTGTAGGTAAATTATGCCCTGCTCGAGTGAACAATTGGTTACGCAGCATGTAATTGATATGGATTCAAATTAGATTTTACCATCAATCCAAATAGGATACCCGGAAGTTATCCGGAAGTTGCTTCCGGGTAGATTAACCCCTATCAATCAACTTATAATGTGTCTGAGGCCCTTTTTGGTGTGATTTTTGCCAGACTATTAGTTTGTTGGTATCATCGTACATGGGAACACCTCTTTTTAGTTGGTTAGTTGGACAGGTTTCAGTTGGACAGTTGGTCAGGTGGTTAGGAAAGGATTAAAAGCTTTTTAGTGTTTCTTATCCGGCACTATCCGGCAATATTCGGCACTATCCGGCATTTTAGGAATCAGTTGGTTAGTTGGTTAGTTGGTTGGTTGGTTGGTTGGTTGGTTAGGTTTTAGTTGGACAGGAAAAGATTAAAAACGTTTTAGTACTTCCAGCTTTATCATCCAAAAAACTGTATTATCTTCCCCTTCTCAAACCCACTCTTAACCAACTGGTCTTTAATCGTATCTTCATATGTATAAC